>CACCCI010000020.1:0-17360 GCA_902544495.1 uncultured Prochlorococcus sp. | reverse complement strand
AATCTTCCATATTGAAAGATTGCGTCCATAGCCATCTCCATTGATTGACATGAAGTTAAAAAATTCTTACTTACATTTGTTACTGATTTTCTTAATTGAACTGCAGACCAATCACCTTCTTCTACAAAACTAAATAACCTTATCAATGAATCTTGTTTTAATTCAGCATCAGCATCTAAAACTAATAACCATTCACCATGAGTAAACTTCAAGGCATAATTTAAAGCTCCTGACTTTCCACCTCCTGCATTTTTAGAACGACTGATCACTTTTAGCTTCTCATATTCTCTAGATAATCGATCTAAAATTAAAGGTGTCCTATCAGCGCTGCCATCATCGATTATGTAAATATTTAATTTATTTGTTGGATAATCTAAATTAAATAATCTTTCAACTAAACGAGCTATAACGTTCTCTTCATCTCTTGCTGCGACTAAAATATCAAGGATGGGTAACTCTTTATTGATAATTCTGCTGCTTTCAGTAATTGAAGTCTTATTCCTTTTAAAATTTTTAGAAATAACTAGTAAACCATATAAAACAATCACAAAAGAAAGAGTAAATATAAGGTAAAAAAAACTTCCGATATTGTAAACATGAGGAATAAAAGCTACTAAAAAACAAGCACTAAGAAATATAAACGACTTCAATCTTCGATTTTTATAAAAACCCTTACTCATAAAAGTAAATTTTTAATAACTTAACTTTCATTGAGACAATATCTCAATTTTTTTTAGTTTTGCACCTGGATAGTAATGATTCAATATTTGTTTATAAGTGAATCCTAATTTTGCCATTTCAATTGCTCCCGACTGAGATAAACCTACACCATGACCATAGCCTCCTCCTCGTAAAAGCCATAAATCATCACTTAATTTATTAATAGTAAACAAATTACTAGGTAAGAAATTTAATATTCGTCGAATATCATCTTTAACTAAAACAATAGATTCATTAACTTTATTGGTTTGTATTTCCAATTTTGTAACTCTGCCACTAGACCCACGCTCAATAGAATTTAAATCCACAACATAATTATTGATATTTATAAGTTTGTTTTGAATTAACTTTTCTTTTATTTCAAGATTAGAAATTTTCTTATTCCATCGAAAAAGAGAATGATTACTGCCATAAAACTGTTCTTTATCAAAATCTAAAAAATTATTTAAATCAGATTTACTTGTAAAAGGAAGTTTAAAGTTTTTATTTAATGATTTAGAGCCATCAATGATTGAATTGAAATAAGAAAAATCTTGAATTTGCCAAGACTCTCCTGCAGTAGCGGATACACCACCATTAGAACCATGGTAAAAAGCATTTATTGGTTGATTTCCATAAGTGAGGATTAAATTTGAAGTTGCTTCTATAGCTTTTTGTACATTTTTATTTGTAATTTTAGAAGGCTTATAAACTTGACATTGAGTGCTTATACATAAATGATATTTATCCATATTAAATCTATCGGAATTGAAAATACCCCAAGTTCTTGCTATAACTGCTTGTGCTTTGAGTGCTTCTAGAGGAGAATTAGGTCCAATTTCGTATGGCAAAACTCCTGCCAAATAATTATCAAACTCAATTTTTTGAACTAATGTCCATGTTCCATATGAATCTTTTAATAAATAAAAATTTTTGCCAAAATTGACACCATTTATTTTTATTTCCTCTTGAGAATAAATATATATAGGTCCTTCGAGTTTCATAACACTATATTCACTTCTAAGAAAAGGAGTAATTTGGAAATTCTTTATTTTTTTGAAAATATTATTTTTTAATTCAAAAACTGGCAGATCATCTCCAAATGGAATCCATACTTCCCAATTTTTAGGGTAAGCAACAGTCGTCTCAAATCCTTTATCTTTAAGTTTATCTGCTTGTTTTTTTGCTGATTCATAACTTGCAAAAGGTCCAAAAACAAATCTTTCAATTTTCTTTGGATTTTTGATAGGTACATCAATCCAGGTAATATTAATCTGTTTTGATTTATGTTTAATCCCGTTGGACGATATCAGGTTTAAAAAACCTTTATCCGTGCTAAAAATAATATTCTTTTTTTTTGAAAAACTATCATTTTCCCCCCCTAGATATTGCTTAAGACCAATTAAAAATTTGCCTTTTTTAATTTCTGTATTAAGGTCAACCTCTGGCAATTCTTCTGCTTTTATATTAAACATAAATTTAGTGTTAATTATTAAAAGAGAAATAAAGCCTAAAAATAAGTTTAAAGAGGCAAATTTAGGTTTCATAAGGTAGAACTTTTCTTATAAATTAAAAACTTTAATTTGCACCAATGCGTATAAAGGTTTAGATTATCCTAATTAAACACATTTGACTTAAATGTCTAAATTAAAAACTCGTAAATCAGCTGCCAAAAGATTTAAAGCTACTGCGACGGGTAAGTTCATGCGAAGAAGAGCTTTCCATAATCATTTACTTGATCATAAAAGCTCCAAATTAAAACGACATCTTTCAACAAAGGCCGTAGTTGATGAAAGAGATGCTGATAATGTAAGATTAATGATTCCATACGCATAAATCTTTAACAAATTTATTAGATATTCATGGCACGCGTAAAAAGAGGCAACATCGCCAGAAAAAGAAGAAACAAAATCTTAAATCTTGCAAAAGGTTTTAGAGGCGGCAACAAAAATCTTTTCAGAACTGCAAATCAAAGAGTGATGAAAGCTCTTTGTAATGCTTACAGAGATAGAAGGAGGAGAAAAAGAGATTTTAGAAGACTTTGGATTTCTAGAATCAATGCATCTGCCAGAATAAATGGCACAAACTATAGCAAGTTAATAAATGGCATGAAAAATTCAAAAATTATCATTAATAGGAAAATGCTTGCTCAATTAGCCATACAGGATCCAAAGTGTTTTGAAAAAATTGTTTCTTCCATAAGTAATTAGAAAAAAAGGATATAATCCTAAAAAGTAAATTATAAATAATGGAAATTTCTTCCTTTCAATCGTATTTAATAATTCTTTTTGTTGTATTAATCATAATTTCTATTTTTGTATTCAAACAATTTCTAAAAACAAGAAGTGAAGAATTAAATTTAGTAAAATTCGAGCAAAAAGGTTTAGATTCTCTCACTCAAGCTACGGAATTATATGAATTTGGATCTATTCAGATAAAAAAAAGATTATATTCTGAAGCAACTAAAACTTTTTTAAAGGCAATTGAAAACTATGAAAATGAACCTGATGAAGCCAAAGCCATAATTAATAATGCTTTAGGGTTTTCTTACGCTGCTCAAAATGAATTTAAAAAAGCAATTAAACATTATAACTCAGCAATAAAATCACTCCCAGAATATCCAATAGCCCTAAATAACCTCGCATCAGCACAACAGCGTTTACTTGAGTACGACTTGGCATACGCAACTTATCAAAAGGTTTTGGTGATAGATCCAAAAAACAAAACAGCAATTAAAAAAAGTAAGGAGTTAGAAAAAAGAAATAATTACAAACCCTATAAAGGTATTGAAGATAAGGGATTCTAGATATGAAAAATTATTCATCTTTACTAATTGGAGGAAAACAATTTTCCAGTAGATTAATGGTGGGTACTGGCAAATATAAATCGTCCCAAGATATGGTAGAAAGTTTGTCAAATTCTGAAACGGAAATTATAACAGTCGCTGTTAGAAGAATTAAAAATGATCAGACTGGAGAAAATTTACTGGAAAATATCGACTGGAAAAAATACTGGATGCTTCCTAATACAGCTGGTTGTGTAAATTCCGATGAAGCAGTCAGAATAGCAATGTTGGGAAGAGAACTTGCAAAATTATCTGGTCAAGAAGAAAATAATTTTGTGAAGTTAGAAGTAATTCCTGACAAAAAATATTTGCTGCCAGATCCAATAGAAACCCTCAAAGCAGCTGAAATTTTAATAAAAAAGGGTTTTTCTGTACTTCCCTATATCAATGCAGATCCTATTCTTGCAAAAAGACTAGAAGAAATAGGTTGTGCAACTGTAATGCCATTAGGCTCACCTATTGGCTCCGGGCAAGGTTTATTAAATTTATCAAATATAGGGATAATTATTGAGAATGCAAAAGTACCAGTGATAATTGACGCAGGAATTGGGGTACCAAGTGAAGCTTCTCAAGCTATGGAACTTGGAGCTGATGGTGTCTTAATCAATAGTGCAATAGCTCAAGCTAAAAATCCTCCTCTAATGGCTAAAGCGATAAATTATGGTGTGAAAGCTGGCAGGCAAGCTTTTCTGGCGGGAAGAATTAGAAAACAAGACTTTGCAGTAGCAAGTTCACCGGAAAAAAATATATCTATCTAATACTCAAAATTGAGCAAAGTTTAAAAAGAGAGTAAAAATTTATTATTTGATTTTATTTATCGTCTTAAGAAAGAAGATTTGAAACTATTTACAATATTTTTTCGCAAATTGGAAGCACACTGTAGTAATTTAATAAATATGTTATGAATCTATTAATTCTGGAGATCTGAGTGAAAGTTATTGTTCTTGGTGGTGATGGTTTTTGCGGTTGGCCTTGTGCGGTGAATTTAGCTGAGCAAAATCATGATGTAATTATTGTCGACAATTTAAGTCGTAGAAAAATTGATATTGATCTAGAGGTTGAATCATTAACTCCAATCGCTTCAATTACAGAACGACTTTCGGCATGGGAAGAGATTGGAGGTAAGCCTATGAGATTTATTAACATGGATCTCTCTAAACAATATCAAAAATTACTCAATTTGCTCATTGATGAAAAACCAGATTCAGTGATCCATTTTGCAGAACAAAGAGCAGCGCCTTACTCGATGAAATCGAGTTTTACCAAAAGATATACAGTGGATAATAATGTTAATGGCACGCACAACCTCCTTGCTGCAATAGTAGAGAGTAATTTAGATATTCACGTTGTTCATTTAGGAACAATGGGAGTCTACGGATATGGATCACATAGAGGTGCAACAATTCCAGAAGGTTATCTAAAAGTTGAAGTTCCACAACCAGATGGAAGCCGCTTTGAAGAAGAAATATTACACCCTGCAAGTCCAGGTAGTGTTTACCATATGACTAAAACTTTAGATCAATTGTTATTTCTTTATTACAACAAAAATGATCTTGTAAGGATTACTGATCTTCATCAAGGCATTGTTTGGGGAACAAATACAGAAGCAACTTTAAAAGATCCTAGGTTGACAAATCGATTTGACTATGACGGAGATTATGGAACTGTTCTAAATAGATTTCTCATGCAAGCAGCAATTGGATATCCGTTAAGTGTTCATGGGACAGGAGGGCAAACAAGAGCATTTATACATATAAAAGATTCTGTGAAATGTGTACAACTTGCTCTTGAAAATCCTCCAAAACCTGGAGAGAGAGTCAAAATCTTTAATCAAATGACTGAAAGTCATCAGGTGGGAGAACTAGCTAAAAAAGTCGCGGCTCTAACAGGAGCTGATATCAATTATCTACCAAATCCAAGGAATGAAGCAGTAGAAAATGATTTAATTGTTGATAATAAATGCTTTATAGAATTGGGCCTAGATCCAACGACTCTTGATAATGGGTTATTAGAAGAAGTTGTTGAAGTTGCTAAAAAATACTCCAATAGATGTGATCTTAAGCGCATACCTTGTGTTTCATCCTGGACTAAAAAACAAGCTGAGGCTATAAAGACTAATTAAAATTTCTGAAATAACTACCTTAAGAAAGTGAAAATTGCATTGTTTACTGAAACTTTTTTACCTAAAGTTGACGGCATAGTTACAAGACTGACTAAAACGATTGAATTTTTAATAAAAAATGGTGATGAAGTTATAATTTTCTGCCCTGAAGGGTGTCCAGAGTCATATATGGGAGCAACTGTAGTTGGAGTTGCTGCAATGCCATTACCTTTATACCCAGAATTAAAACTTGGTTTACCAGGTCCTGCAGTCTCAGATAAGTTAGAAAAATTTAACCCAGATTTGATACATGTTGTTAATCCAGCTGTGCTTGGCTTAGGTGGCATATGGTTGGCGAAAACAAATAATATTCCTTTAATTGCGAGCTATCATACTCATCTTCCAAAATATCTTGAACATTACGGTATGGGTATGTTAGAACCACTTTTGTGGGAATTACTTAAAGCAGCTCATAATCAAGCCTTATTAAATTTATGTACTTCCAACGCTATGGTCAATGAGTTAAAAGATAAAGGTATTCAAAGGACTGCTCTATGGCAAAGAGGAGTAGATACTGTCAGTTTCCGCCCAGATTTGAGAAGTGAGAAAATGAGAGAAAAATTATTTGGTAAGTATAAAGACACTAATTACCTATTGATTTATGTAGGAAGATTATCAGCAGAAAAACAAATTGAGAGAATTAAACCAGTCTTAGAAAGTATCCCTGATGCTTGCTTAGCACTTGTAGGTGATGGACCATATAGAAACCAGCTTGAAAAAATCTTCGAAAATACCAAGACTAACTTCGTAGGCTATCTATCTGGGGACGAACTTGCTAGCGCTTATGCCTCTGGAGATATATTTTTATTTCCCTCTAGTACAGAAACACTTGGGTTAGTTTTACTAGAAGCAATGGCTGCAGGATGTCCAGTTATCGGAGCCAACAAGGGGGGAATTCCAGATATAATTAGTGATGGAATTAATGGTTGTTTATATGACCCTGAAGAAAAGGATAATGGGGAAAAAAGTTTGATTGAAGCGACAAAAAAAATTCTAGAGGATAAAGAAAAAAGAGAAGTCATGAGAAAAGAGGCACGAAACGAAGCAGAAAAATGGGATTGGAATCAAGCAACGTTACAACTGCAAAATTACTATTCAGATACTCTCAAAAAAATATATTTAGATTAATCTAAATTATGCTACGTGTGGAGGCGTAGGATTACTATACGAAGCTAAAGGTAGTATTAAAGTAGCGATATTTTGATTCTTTTCAGGCCTTTTTTTCTTTGAGAATTTTTTACCAAAAGGGACTCTTATAACATTAGTTCCCTCAATGGAACAGATGTTTGAGTAATCTCTAGAAGAATTATCAACAAAATTTGGTAAGTGGACATTTTTAACTGGCAGATGCTTAACATTACCGGATTTAAAATCTTTAGTCATAGCTTCAAATACCCCAAAAAATTTGATGCTCGAATATTGTAATAAAAAAATTTAAAAAAATTCTATAAGAAAATATTAAATTTTATTCTCACTGATAATAACTAAGCTAATACAAGGACGCTAGTCCTTTAAGCACATTTTTTTTCTTCAAAAGTCTCACCTTGATTTACATTGCAAGAACAAATTAAATTGCGATCGCCATATGCATTATTGATCCTAGAAACTGAAGACCAAAACTTAATATTTGTTGGAGTTTTATAAGGGAAAGAAGCCTTTTCTTTTGAATAAGGATATTGCCAATTATCAGAAATTAACTCTTTCAGCGTATGGGGAGCATTGCTTATTACATTATTATTTTTTAATTCATGATTATTTTCTATTTCACTGATTTCTTCTCCAATCAATAGCATAGCCTCACAAAATCTATCTACTTCTGCCAAACTTTCACTTTCAGTAGGTTCTATCATTATGGTTTCTGGAACAGGCCAACTAATAGTTGGGGCATGAAAACTATAATCAATTAATCGTTTAGCTAAATCATTGACACTCAATCCCGTTTTGGATTTTAAATCTCTAAAATCTAAAATACATTCATGTGCGACAAAATTATTTTTTCCTTTATAGAGAATCTTGAATTTATGTTTTAAGGAATACGCAATATAATTTGCAGATAAAATTGCGTGCGAAGTTGCTTTCCTTAACCCACTAAAACCTGCCATTTTTATATACATCCAACTTATTGGAAGAATACTTGCACTCCCATGCTTGGCAGAAGATACGAAATTAAAACTATTAGATAAATTATCCATTAAAGAATGAGTCGGAAGGTATGGGCTTAAAGTTTCTGATGCAGCAACTGGTCCTACTCCTGGACCACCACCTCCATGTGGAATGCAGAATGTTTTATGTAAATTCAAATGACAAACATCAACGCCATAATTTCCAGGTTTGCATAATCCAACCTGAGCGTTCAAATTTGCTCCATCTAAATAGACAAATCCTCCTACAGAATGAATTAAATCACATATCTTTCTGATTTGTAATTCAAAAACTCCATGAGTAGAGGGATAAGTCAACATAAGAGCCCCTATTTGGTTATCAAATTTCTTGACTTTCATTGACAAATCTTGATAATCAATATTACCTTCGTCATCACATTCAACAGTTAATACGTCAAAACCTGCCATAACTGCACTAGCGGGATTTGTTCCATGAGCGCTTTTTGGAATTAAACATTTTTTTCTTAACAGTTCACCTTTTGATTCAAAATAAGAATTAATTGCCAATAAACCTGCAAACTCTCCTTGAGAGCCTGCATTTGGTTGAAAAGAAACTGATTTTAAACCAACAATCTCGCTTATCCATTTTTCTAGGTCAGATATAATTTTTGAATAGCCTTTAGTTTGATCTGGTGGGGAAAAAGGATGCATGGAAGATAAATTAGCCCAAGAGACTGGATTTAACTCTGCTGCAGAATTTAACTTCATGGTACAGCTTCCCAATGGCATCATCCCATCTACCAAAGAAAAATCTTTTTCTGCAAGTCGGAATATATATCTCATTAATTCAGTTTCACTTTGGTAATTTGTGAATATATCTTGCTGCATCCATGCACTGGTTCTCAAAGCTAAACTTTCAAGATGAAATTCTTTATCAAATTTTATATGCTCTAAATCTTCTTCCTTTTCTATAAGGTTTGCTATGAAAGTCAAAATATCTTTTATTTCTTTTTCATTACTAAGCTCATCTAAAGAGATCCCAAAGCCAGTTGAATTTTCAATTGTTGATCCTAACGGCAAAATTCTTAAGTTGTAGCCATTTTTTAAAGCTTCATTATGGATTCTTTGGGAGTGCTCAGAATAAACATCAACACTATCAAATCTAATCCCATCAGGAATATCAAAACCTAAAGCAGCTAAACTTGATTCTAAATTTATTCTCAACTCAACTAATCTCTTTGCAATTTGCGTTAATCCAGAGGGTCCATGATAAATAGCATAAAAAGAAGAAATTATGGCTAACAAAGATTGAGCAGTACAGATATTACTAGTGGCCTTTTCCCTTCTAATATGTTGCTCTCTTGTTTGCAATGCTAGTCTTAGAGACTTTTCTCCATTTTTAGATAGAGTTTGCCCAACAATTCTTCCGGGTATCAACCTTTTATATCTTTCGCTACAGGCAAAATATGCTGCATGGGGGCCACCAAAACCCATTGGAACACCAAATCTTTGCATACTCCCCACTGCTACATCAACACCAAATTCAGAAATTGGTTTAATCAAAACTTGTGCCAGCGGATCAATACATGCCGTAACAATAATTTCTGATCTATGTGCTTGGGATATTAAGAATGTGGGATCATATAATTCCCCATTTTTACCAGGTAATTGCAACAACATTCCAAAAACATCATCATGATTAGGAAGGTTGCTTTGAGTAAAGCGTTTTAAGGATATTCCTAAAGGTTTTGCTCTGGTTTGTAGAACATTAAAAGTATGATCAAAAACATTTGATTCCACCAAGTACACTTTTGAAGATTTATTTTTTCTTGCGGAAAAACTCATGGCCATAGCTTCTGCAGCAGCAGTACCCTCATCCAACAAAGATGCATTGGCGACAGGGAATCCTGTTAGTTCACAAACAATAGTCTGAAAATTAAATAGAGCTTCTAATCTTCCTTGTGCAATTTCTGCTTGATATGGAGTATAAGACGTATACCACCTTGGATTTTCAAGAACATGTCTTTGGATTACTTTAGGCATGTGATTGTCATAATATCCAAGGCCTATAAGTGATCTAATTTTAGTATTTTTATTCGCAATCTCTTCTAATTCATTTAAAGCCTCAATTTCTGAACAACCTTGGGGCAATATTTCTGAAGATTTATCTTTATTCTGAATATCTTCAGGAATAACTTGATTTATAAATTGATCAATACTATTAAAACCAAGTTTGTTCAGCATAATTCTTTCATCATTATCTCCTAAACCAAGATGCCTATCTATAAACAAATCAGACCCAAATTTGGATGTCATATTAAAATATTTTTCTTTAAAATAGCTCTTTTTAAAAAGTTTGCCTTATTTTGGTACAACCTTTAATTGATATTCCTCAGAAGTCATCAAATCAGCAATTGATGCTTTTGATTCTGGTTTCAAAATGACTAACCAACCGTCTCCAATCGGATCATTCTGTAAAAGCTCAGGATTCTCAATAACACTTTCATTTACAGATACTATTTTCCCTGAAAAAGGCAGATAGACTTCCTCAACAGCCTTAACAGATTCTATTGTTCCAAAAGTCTCGCCTTTCTCTAAAGTCGCTCCTTCATCCGCTAATTCAACAAAAACAATATCTCCTAATTGATCTATAGCGAATTCACTAACTCCAATTTTTAATAATCCATTTTCTTCCAAGACATATTCATGAGTATCCGCATAGTTGAGGTTGTCTGGAAACTGGTAAGACATGATTAAGTAGATAAAGGAAGTAGAGAATCCTTTGAAATTAATTTTTCCTCTAATAATTCAAATAATAATCGAATTAATGCAATTTTGATGTGAGCTATGTGAGAACCACCTTGAACAAAAATATTGTAAGGATCTCTTAGAGGGGCATCAGCAGAAAATTCACTTGTACTGCCTTCAATAAAGGTACCTCCTGCCATTAATAATTTTGAATCATATCCATCCATTGATGATGGGACAACATTCAGAAAAGAATCTACTGGCGAAGAATTTTGAAAAGATTGACAAACTTTTTGTACCAAATCAGGATTATTCAATCTTACTGACTGAATAAGATCAGATCTATAAGTTGCTGGCTCTGGTAAAACCTTAAATCCCAAATTTTTAAAGACTGCTGCAACCATATCAGCACCTTTTAGTGATTCATGAACAATTTGTGGTGCTAAAAACAAACCCTGCAAAATTAATCTTCCTAATCCAAAATTTATTCCTGCAGAAGAACCAATGCCTGGCGAGGTTAATCTAGAACATGCCATCTCAACCAACTCTGCATCTCCTGCAACATACCCACCAGTAGGAACTATTGTTCCTCCCAAATTTTTAATCAATGATCCAGCAATTATATTTGCCCCTTTAGAAATTGGTTCACTATCTTCAACAAGCTCCCCATAACAGTTATCAACAAAACATACACAGTTAGGATCAAGAGAATGAATAAGACTACAAATTTTCTCTATCTGATGATTCGTAAGAGACTTTCTCCAACTATATCCACAACTTTTTTGTATGAATACTAATTTGCATGAATTTTCTTTAAAAAAATGAACAATTTTTTCTTCATAAGAATCAAAATTCTCGCAGATATTTATTTGCTTATATTCAATGTCAAAATCTTTAAGTGATCCTTTTCCTCCTCCCCTTATTCCTATGACTTCTTCTAATGTGTCATATGGTTGTCCTGTAAGAGATAACATTACATCTCCAGGCCGAAGAATTCCAAATAAGACAGAACTTATTGCATGGGTTCCACTTACAAATTGCATCCTAACAGCAGCCTTTTCAGCAAGAAAGAATCTTGCAAAAACCGCATCAATTTTTTCTCTAGATATATCATCATGACCACTACCAGAGGATTGATTGAAATGAATAGTAGAAACTTTTTCTTCCTCAAAAATTGTCAAAATATTTTCTAATTTCTGGAAAACCTGATTAGACCTTTCTTGGAAAACTTTACTTAAACTCTCTTCGAGAGAAAGAACAGCGTTTTCAGCCAGTTTTAAATTATTGTTAAGAGTCATTTATTATGAAAATTAATATTATTTTTCAGAAGCTAAATTTCTTAATTCTGCGAGGAAAGCATTAGGTCCCCTGCCCTGAAAATAAGAAAGTTTTTTTGAAGCCTCATATAAATCAAGAAGTTCTCCATCTAATTCTTCTGCCGTATAATCTCTAATTCCTGCAATTACCTCAGCAAAACGTTCTCTACGGACAGATTTATTGACAGCATAGGCTTCCATTACCTGCATTTTACATGATCTCCAAGCCTTATTCTGACAAAAATGCACTGAAAGAGCATCACTTAGAGCAGAAGCTTCTTCATCTTCTATGTACCAGTCAAAAGAGGAAGGTAGAGGTTTTAATCCTGAAAATATCTCGAATAACTCCCCGGCCGATAATGGATTACCAGAATCATTTTTAAGGGGTACTGCAGACTCTTCCAAAGATTTCCATAACTCTGGGTAATCACTTTCAAAACGATCCCTTATTTTTTCTATACCTTGATCAAGAATCGTATTGACTTGAGCCAAAGCAAGAAAAACTTCAGGACCTGGCGAAGATAACTTACCATTCCTAAGATTAGAAATTTGCGAATTATGAACTTTACCTAAATCAAGAACTTCAGAGAGTAATGGCAATACTCTGTGAGACCATCCATTTCTTTCATGCCAGAGGTGTATCAAATGAGCCATAGCCCTTCGACCTCTAGATAATTTATCGCGATATCCGAGACTCACAGATAATTAAACTTATCAATAGTATAGTATGATAATATTACATATCGGTAATTTTGAAAATAGTATTTCAATATCATGAATTCAGTAATTTTCCAAGAAACAGCAAAATTAAAAAAACCTGTTCCAGCTGAAAAAGTTATAGAACTCTCAGAAAAATTACTGGAACCTTCCAGTCATTCAAAAAGATATCCTCCAAGACTACATAAAACGTGGGGAACAATAGTTTTTATGGTTACAATTCATATTCTTTCTCTTGTAGCTATACAACCAAAATTTTGGAGTCTCCCTGCAGTTACTTCATTATTATTTTTTTACTGGGTAACTGCTTGTTTAGGAGTCACCCTTGGTTATCACAGATTGTTATCACACAGATCATTCGTTGTACCAAGATGGTTGGAAAGATTTTTTGCTACCTGTGGAGCCATAAGTTGCCAGCATGGGCCAATAGATTGGGTAGGTTTACATAGGCATCACCACTCTTTTTCAGATACTGAAGTAGATCATCACAATAGTAAAAAGGGGTTTTGGTGGAGTCATATGGGTTGGATGTTTAAAGACGTAGAAGCACTAAAAGCTGTTCCAAAACTAAGTGCAGATTTAATCAAGGATCCATATTATAGATTTTTAAATAAATATTTTTTATTCTTACAAATTCCTATTGGACTTTCTTTATACGCAATAGGTCAAAAATTAGGAGTTGGGGGATGGGCTCTAGTCCTATGGGGAATTCCATTGAGGCTTGTGGTTGTTTATCACGTAACCTGGCTAGTCAACTCCGCGACGCATTGTTGGGGTAAAGCACCATTTGAAAGTGGTGATTCATCTAAAAACAATGCGTGGGTTGCTGCATTAACTTTTGGAGAAGGTTGGCATAATAATCATCATGCATTTCCAAATTCGGCAAAACAAGGATTATTTAGAGGTCAGATAGATATAACATGGGAACATATTAAGATTCTTGCGAAATTTGGTCTTGCAAAAAAAGTAAAGTTACCCTCTAGGTCTTATTATTAACTATATTGTTCAATATTTTCATGGCTAAAAGAGTACAAGTCGCATTAACTGAATCAATCGCATCACTAGGTAAAGAGGGAGATCTAGTTGAAGTAGCACCTGGATACGCAAGAAATTTTCTATTACCTTATGGCAAGGCAATGAATGTAACACCTGCAGTCCTTAAACAAATTGAAAGGAAGAAAGAAAAAGAAAAAATTGCTGCTGATAAATTAAAGCAAGAAGCTTTAGATTTCCAAACTGCATTATCTACAATAGGTAGGTTCACTATCAAAAAACAAGTTGGAGAAGATGGTGTCCTTTTTGGAACGGTTACCAATGGGGATGTTGCCGAAGCAATAGAAGCGGCAACTAAAAAAGAAATTGATAGAAGAAACATTACTGTTCCTGACATTCATAATTTAGGTTCCTTTACTGCAAAAATAAAATTACATCCAGAAGTAAATGCAGAAGTAAATATTGAAGTAACAAGTTAATCAATTTGTTGCATTATTTTGAAAAGTAGCCAGAGTATATATCTAAGCAATTAAAGATATGGTTTCCGTACCTTTTCCAAATAATGGGCAAAATAAAAATTTTAAAAAAGATTTTAATAGTGAAAATGCTGGATTAGTTCCTCCGCAAAACGTTCAAGCAGAGGAAGCTGTTCTTGGTGGCATACTTCTTGATCCAGACGCGATCGGGAGAATTGCAGACTTAATTAAACCTGAAGCTTTTTATATAAATGCTCATCAAGAGATTTATAGAACAGCATTAATGTTGCATACCCAGGGTAAACCAACTGATTTAACATCGATGAGTGCTTGGTTAGCAGATAATGGATCACTAGAAAAAATTGGAGGAAACAGCAAACTGGTAGAACTAGTTGAAAATGTTTCCTCTACAGCTTCCATAGAACAAGTTGCTAATTTAATTAATGACAAATTTCTGAGAAGGCAACTTATCAGATCTGGCAATGAAGTGGTTCAACTAGGTTTTGATCAAACTCAAGATACTAATGAAGTTCTAGATAAAGCAGAGCAAAAAATATTTGAAATCAGTCAAGAAAAACCTTCAAAAGGTCTGACCCAAGCAGCTGAAATCCTTACAAGTACTTTCAATGAAATAGAGTCAAGATCATTAGGTACTTCAGTAGCTGGAATTCCTGTAAATTTCTACGACCTTGATGCGATGACTCAAGGTTTTCAAAGAAGTGATTTAATAATTGTTGCCGGAAGACCTTCAATGGGGAAAACTTCAATTGTTCTTAATCTGGCTAAAAATGTTGCACAATCTCAAGATTTACCTGTGTGTGTATTTAGCCTTGAAATGAGTAAAGAACAATTGACATATAGATTACTCTCTATGGAAGTTGGAATCGAGAGTGGCAGGCTAAGAACAGGAAGATTACAACAAGATGAATGGCCGTTACTAGGAGAAGGTATCAATTCACTAGGTCAATTACCAATATTTATAGATGACAAGCCTAACTTAAGTGTTTTAGAGATGAGATCTCTGTGCAGAAGATTAATAGCTGAACAAAAAAAAGAACTTGGATTAATTGTGATTGATTACCTGCAGTTAATGGAAGGATCAACCCCTGATAATAGAGTGCAAGAACTTTCACGAATAACAAGAGGTCTTAAAAGCATGGCAAGAGAATTAAAAGTACCAGTAGTAGCTTTATCTCAGCTTAGTAGAGGAGTAGAGTCTAGAACAAATAAAAGACCAATGTTAAGCGATCTAAGAGAATCAGGATCTATTGAACAAGACGCAGATTTAGTATTAATGATTTATAGAGATGAATACTATAATCCAGAGACTGAAGATAGAGGAATTACAGAAATCATTGTCACTAAACATAGAAATGGACCCGTAGGAACTGTTAAATTATTATTTGAACCTCAATTTACGAGATTTAGGAATTTAGCTAATTAAATCGCTCCTAACATGCAAGATCATCACTCAACAAATGAATCTTTTGATGTCATCGTTATTGGAGGAGGACATGCAGGATGTGAAGCAGCTATAACAACAGCAAAATTAGGATTTTCTACAGCCTTATTTACAATCAATTTAGATAGGATTGCCTGGCAACCTTGCAACCCAGCTGTTGGCGGCCCAGCAAAAAGTCAGTTGGTACATGAAGTTGATGCGTTAGGTGGAATTATTGGTCAATTAGCTGATGAGACAGCAATACAAAAAAGAATATTAAATGCAAGTAGAGGTCCAGCCGTATGGGCATTAAGAGCTCAGACAGATAAAAGAGAATACTCAAAAAAGATGATTGAAATACTACAAAATACAGAAAATTTATCTTTAAAAGAAGCAATGATTACTGAACTTGATATCGCAAAAACTGAAGAAATTGGATTGAACTCAAAAAAAATCTTAAAAAAAAGAATCAAAGGTGTAAGGACTTTCTTTGGTAGTTATTATTCAGCAAGATCAGTTATCATCACAGCTGGTACATTCTTAGAAGGAAGAATATGGATAGGAAATAAATCAATGTCAGCTGGTAGATCAGGCGAACAAGCGGCAAAAGGTCTTACTCAAAATTTGCACAAAATTGGCATTAAAACAGAACGTTTAAAAACAGGAACTCCAGCAAGAGTTGATAAAAGAAGTATCATTTTTGATGAATTAGATATTCAACCAAGCACTGCAGCAGATAAATATTTTTCGTTTGACCCAGATATAAAAAATAATATGCCCCAAGTTAGTTGTCACATCACAAGAACAACTACCAAAACACATCAACTAATTCGCGACAATTTACATTTGACTCCTATTTACGGCGGTTTTATTGATAGTAAGGGACCAAGATATTGTCCATCAATTGAAGATAAAATCGTTAAATTTGCTGATAAAGAATCACATCAAATTTTCTTAGAACCAGAAGGAATTAATACCCCTGAAATATATGTACAAGGATTTTCTACAGGTTTACCCGAAAATATTCAATTAGAACTTTTAAGAACCTTACCTGGATTGAATGAATGTAAAATGTTGAGACCGGCATATGCTGTGGAATATGACTATATACCCGCAACACAGCTCCAAACATCACTCGAAACGAAAGAAATTGAATATTTATTTAGCGCGGGACAAATTAATGGGACTACTGGTTATGAAGAAGCAGCAGCACAAGGATTAGTTGCAGGAGTCAATGCCACAAGAAAACTAAGCAAAAAAGATCCAATAATCTTCAATAGAGAAAGCAGTTATATAGGAACAATGATCAATGATTTAATTACCAAAGATCTCAAAGAACCATACAGAGTTTTAACTAGTAGGAGTGAATATAGGTTAACTCTTAGAGGAGATAATGCAGACAGGAGATTAACACCATTAGGTTATCAAATAGGTCTAATTAATGAGAAAAGATGGTCGGCCTATCAAGAAAAAATGAAACTTCTCGAAGAAGAGAAATTTAGATTAAATAACACTCGTTTAAAAAATACCGAGGAAATATCAAAAAAAATAGAATTAGAAACGGGATCAAAGATCAAAGGCTCAACAACTTTGAAGGAACTCTTAAAAAGACCAAACTTTCATTATTCAGATCTAATTAAATATAATTTGACTAAACAAAATCTAAGCTCTTCAATACAGGAAGGTGTTGAAATAGATATTAAATACGAGGGTTACCTGAAAAGGCAAAAAAACAACATTGAACAAATAAAACGTCAAAGCTGTAAATCTCTGCCAAAAGAAATAAATTATGAAAAGATAAATACATTATCTTTAGAAGCGAGAGAAAATTTGAATAAGATAAAGCCAAAAAATTTTGGAGA
>CACCCI010000019.1:0-18013 GCA_902544495.1 uncultured Prochlorococcus sp. | reverse complement strand
TTTTAAAGTCTCCTTATAATCAGCTTTTTCATTTGCCATCTTTGAAAGAATGAAATTTGTTGTGCCATTTATTATCCCAACCATTTTTTTTATAGTGTTACTTTTTAATGATCTTTTTAAGGGTTCAATTATTGGAATCCCCCCGCAAACAGCGGCTTCTGACAATATATACACTCCTTCTTTAGATGCAGTCTTATATATTTCTTCTCCATATCTTGCAATGACAGCTTTATTTGCAGTAACAACAGATTTACCTAATTTTAATGACTGCAGAATAATATCTTTCGCTAAACCAACTCCACCCATTACTTCAACAATTACATCTATAGAGGGGTCATTAATTAATTTAAATGGATCATCAGTTAATAAATTATTGTCTAGCTCAATATCCCTTTTTTTATTAAGATCTTTAACTGCTATTTTTGCAATTTCTATTTCTTTTAGGATTGGATGTAAATCAACTTCAGAACTTAATATTTTATAAATCCCTGAACCTACAGTTCCAAAACCTACAATCCCAATTTTGCATTTTCTCATTTTTTATTTCTTTTAACTTTGAGTTTAATTTTATATTATTAGACCTACAAAAATTCATTTGCTTGAGATTGCATTTTCAATAAAATATTTAAAAAACCATTCGAACGTGAAGGGGTTAAACTTGCTTTCAAACCAGTATCTTCTATAAATTTCTTATCTATTTCTACAACTTGATTTGGTGTTAACTCATTTAATCCACTTATTAAAAAGGCCAACAAACCCTTCGTTATGAGAGCATCAGAATATCCTTCCCAAAATAATTTACCTGCTTTAATAGTTGCCTTAACAAAAACTTCTGAAACGCATCCCTTAACTTTATTTTCTTCTACAAGAATTGCACTATCAGGCTCTTTTAATTTTTTTCCTAACCACAAAATGTATTCATATTTTCTTTTTGGATCTTCTGATTTCTTCAACTTTTCTACTAATTTTGATAATTTATTGTATTTTTCCTGATTTTCCATTTTTTATAAAGTTATAAATTAATCAATTTAAGAGTTTTATATTATACAAATATTTCTTTTTCTGTGATAAAGCCAGATAAAGGAATATCCCACTCAGCTCTGGTTAATGGAATCGTACTTACGCAATTAGAAGTTAATACTCCAATGCATGGAACGTTTCCCCAATCATTATCTCTCCTTAATTTATCAAAATAACCACCTCCATAACCTAGTCTTGTTAAATTTTTATCAACCGAAAGACATGGTACAAATATCATTCCTATCTGCAAATGACTCAATGGAGAAGAGTTATTTGGACTTAGTATTCCCTCAGAATCTTTGGTAAGAGGTTTTTCGTCCCATGGATAAAATAACAACTCTTTTTTATCTTTACATCTTGGTAAAGCTAAAGTGAATTTTTTCTTAAGACTTCTTATATCAACTTCATTTTTTAGAGGCCAATATATAGCGATATAACCAATATTTTTAAATGCCTTAACAAATGAATCAATATATAATCTTACATTCTTTTCTACATTTTCTCTTTGATCATGAGAAATCCCATCTCTTAGTTTTCTAAAAGAATCTCGCTCCAATTTCTTTTTTTCAAAAATAGTCATATTGAATATTCAGTTAATGCCATCCTCATTTAGTTTTGTGAGTGCTATAGCCAATGCATCTGCTGAATCATCAGGTTTTGGAGGTTTGTCAAGATCTAAGTTATACATAACAGCATTAAGAATATCTTTCTTAGATGCCTTTCCAGACCCAGCAATTGTTAATTTTATCTGAGCAGGTGAATACTCACTAACATGAATTTTTTTAGAGGCCAATACCATCATAATCACTCCTCTGGCCTGTACCACACTAATCGTAGTGCTTGACCTGTAAAAGAAAAATTTTTCTACTGCCGCTGTAGTTGGGTTCCAATGATTTATTAATTCATTAAGATCTTGGAATATCTCAAAAAGTCTATCTTCTTCTTTTTTATCTTTACCTGTCTCAATAACGCCGCAATCTAATAATATCTTTCTTTCATTTTCTATCTCAATTATTCCATAACCAACTCTAGCTAATCCAGGGTCAATCCCAATTATTCTCACTGTTATTGAGCTTCAGCAGATAATTGAAATTTTGAAAGATTTTCCTTTTCATCTAAATCAAATACTTTACAAAAAGCTTGAATAACTCTTTCACCTGAATCAACTTGTTCTAAGGGATCTTTTCTAAGTCTATGTCTTAAAGAACAAGAAATAACCCTTGCTATGTCATCTTCTTCCACTTCAGTTCTGCCCTCAAATGCTGCAATTGCCCTTGCAGATCTATTTGTAACAATATCTCCACGTAAACCATCCACATCTAGCTCTCCGCATATTGCAGAAATATTTAATCTTAAGTCATCGTCCATTTGAACAGAATTTAATATTTCTTGTGCTTTAATAACTTTTTGTTGAAGTTCATCCTGTTGTTTCTCAACGCTTAATGAAAACTCATCAGGATTATCGTCGAAAGAAGTTCTTTGATCTACAACCTTAACTCTTAATTCAGCATCTCTAACTGTCTTAACCTCAACACTCATTCCAAACCTATCCAATAGTTGAGGTCTTAATTCACCCTCTTCTGGATTTCCTGAACCAATAAGGACAAATCTAGCAGGGTGGCGAACAGAAACTCCTTCCCTTTCAACTGTGTTCCATCCTGAAGCAGCCGAATCTAAAAGTACATCGACTAAATGATCATCTAGTAAATTAACTTCATCAACATATAATAATCCTCTATTAGCCTTTGCTAATAACCCTGGTTCAAATGCCTTAACACCCTCACTCAAAGCCTTCTCTATATCAATGGTTCCACAAAGTCTGTCTTCAGTAGCCCCTAAAGGCAAGTCAACCATAGGTACTTGTTTTTGAATACTCTCTAGATTTTCTCCTTGAGTAATTTTTTCCAAAACTTCTTTACTTTGTAAATCAGGATCAACTAGAGAACTATTATATGGATCGTCTTTAACAACATCGATTGCTGGCAATAAATCAGCTAAGGCTCTGATTGTCGTGGACTTTCCAGTGCCTCTATCACCCATTATCATTACGCCTCCAATTCGTGGATCAATAACATTTAACAAGAGAGCCAATTTCATTTCTTCTTGGCCAATTACAGCTGTAAAGGGGAAAACTCTTCTTTTCTTTGTTGTAGGCACAGTTTTAGTTTTCTTAAATATTCAAATAATCAATAGATGCTACTTCAGAAAATGTTTTTAGTAAATATACCTTTCAAATTAAAACTACAACGAAATAAAATCTAACGTAATTAATTATGTAGCTAGTTTCTTTTTGAGTTGTTCAAAAACCAGTTTATTTGATGGACAATTCCTCTTAAAACATTTATTTCGTGCATTGATGTATTTGCCCTCAAAATAAAATTCTTAAATTTATTGATTTTTGGCTTGGAGGTATGTTTTAAGAGATACCCAACTCGCAAAAGCATTTCCTCTATCTCCACAAATGTATCATGTACTTCTTTCGATGATGCTAAGTTAAAAACTTTTAATTCATTATTTAAATTCTTTTTAGAAGACTTATTTAATTCATACAAAATTATTGAAACAGCGTGAGAAAGATTTAATGAAGGATTTTCCTGAGAAGTTGGAATATTAAAAGTTTTATTTGCTAGAAGCAATTCACTGTTAGTTAAACCTCTATCTTCTCTTCCAAATACAATTGCTAAGTTATTTATCTTCTTAAAGGATAAAGTCCAATCAAATATATCTTCAGAAGATACAAAAAATGAATCTTTATTTACATCAATCCTTCCACAAGATGCCAGAACCAAATCACAATCAAAAATTGCTTTTTGAAGATCATTAAAAACCTTACAATGTTTAATAAATTTTTGACCTTTAAGAGCCATTTTTTTTGCTTCTAAAGAAAATATGTCGCATTTAGGAGAAACAATTCTTAATTCATCAACTTCAAAATTACTGCATAATCTAGCAACGCTTCCTACATTTAAAGGGCCATTTGGTTCAACTAAAATTACCTTTAAATTAGAAAAATTTTTTCCCAAAATCATTCAAGGCTATGAAGATACTTTAATAAATTGGACATATTTATAGGATCAATTTCAAAACTTGGCATAGGAGGAGTCAGGCCTCCAGTAACTTGTTTTATTATCTCTTTATCATTCAAACGTTGAGTTATTGAGTGTAAGTCTGGGCCCACTAATCCTCTTGCTGTAATTCCATGACAACCAACACAATTTATCTTAAAAAGAGCATCTCCTTCCTCCGCAGAACCATTATGCTCAAAAGTTTCAATAATATATTTGTTATTTTCATGATGATTTACGAAAAATATTGAAAAACAAATCAATAAAACTCCAAATACAACAAAACCAATTTTTAAGAATTCTCTCTTAAAGTTTCTTTCTGCTGCAGTTGATGAAGATGTTGACACAAAAAATAGTCTCTATGTAACAATTGTGAATAAGAAATTCAAAAAAGGCAAAAAAATGATCGAGCCTCTTCTATGTGGAATTGTTTTAGGTTTAGTTCCAATAACCCTTCTTGGATTATTCGTAAGTGCATGGAATCAATACAGAAGAGGTTCAGGGATGCTGGACATTGATTAAAAATGTTAATCTTGACTGCCCATAATTTCTTACATCTATAGTTTCCCATAAAGTACTTTTTTTAATAAATAGGTTTGGAGAATGTTCACAAATAACTGTTGAATCTTTCTTTAAAAAAGAACAATTGAATAATTGATTTAAAACTAATTCATGGAAATCCACATCATATGGAGGATCTAGATAAACAAAATCAAATTTTAATTTGTTTAAATCCATATTTCTAGATGATAAGTTTCTCTCATAATTTGGTTTTGTCCATTTCAAAACGTCTTTACAAATAACTTCGATATCATTCCTCCTATTCTCTATGTTCTCTAACGAGAGTAAATTTTCTAAGCAAATTTTTGAGTTGATTTTGTTTTTTTCAATTGCAAGTATTTTTCTTGCCCCGTGGTTATAGGCTTCACAAGATATGGCCCCTGTTCCACTAAATAAATCTAGCCAATTACTATTTTCAACTCTATTATTTAATATATTAAATATAGCCTCTCTCACTCTCAAAGTTGTAGGTCTGGTATAAGAATTATTTGGACTTTGGAGTTTTTTACCGCCTATTAATCTTAAGTTTGTCTTCATCAGTAATTATCAATTATTGAATATTACTAAGCCATCTTCTCAAAAGTTTTTCACCGGTTTTTCCAGATTTTTCCGGATGAAATTGACAGGCCAATAAATTATCGTTCTCAATCATTGCAGTTAATTTTTCAGTGCCATAATCAACTTGAGCTGCAATAATATTTAAGTCATCAGGGATTGCGTGGTAGGAATGTACAAAATAAACCCAATTATTTAATTCTTCAATCCCAAATAAAGTATTTTTTTTTGTAGGCAAAAGTTGGCACCAACCCATGTGTGGGATTCTTTGGTTAACAATATTGGGTATTTTTTGTATTTGTCCTTTTAAAATTCCCAGCCCTTGAACTTTTCCTTCATCACTAGATTCAAAAAGGAGTTGGAGACCTAAACATATCCCAAAAAAGGATTTCCCACTTTTAATCCAACTTTTCAAATCAGTTATCAAATCAGTATTTATGAGATTATTCATCGCTGGATCAAATGCTCCAACCCCAGGAAGTATTATCGCCTTACAAAGCTTGGAATCATTAAAGTTTTTAATTAATATAATTTCTTCTCCAAGACTTTCTAGAGATTTTGTTACGGAATGAATATTACCCATTCCATAGTCTATTAGTCCAATTTTATGCAAAGTTTTTGAATTTATAAATGCTTAGTTAAAGTGCTCGAAAGAGTTGCTTTTGGCACAGCACCAACAACGGTATCAACCTTTTGGCCTCCTTTAAAGATCATTAATGTAGGAATACTTCTAATTCCGTATTGACTCGCTACATTTGGATTCTCATCTGTGTTTAATTTAAAAACTTTAATTTTCCCTTCAAAGTCTTTTGAGATTTCTTCTACAACTGGGGCTACCATCCTACATGGACCGCACCATGGTGCCCAAAAATCAACCAATACTGGTAGATCACTTTGCAGTACATCCTTGTCAAATGAAGAGTCAGTTACGGCTGGAGCTGATGACATAATTTAAGTATTCCTTTTTGAAAATTTAGCAGGCAATTCTTTTAAGTGATGATTTCATTACAGATTAAATAATATAAGTAACAAAATATCTAAAAAAGCCCGATTAATCGGGCGATTTAGTGTGTGAGGAGTATGGGGTTTCCCCCATCAATTCATAATAACTCTTAATTAGAAAATTTTTCAAATTAATACCTAATTCACCAAGTATTTATAGTTTTGCTTTAAATGCACTACTTGCCCATCCCAAGCTGCTGAGCTTTTTGATAAACCTTACCTTCTGTAAGAAGTGATGGTGCGATAACTATTTCAACTTCTTGCATTTCTTTAATATTTTTTGCCCCAAGAGTACTCATTGAGGTTCTGATGGCTCCTAATAGGTTATGTGTCCCATCATCAAGTAAGGCAGGACCTTTAATTATTCTTTCTAAGGATCCTGTAGAACCAACTTCAATTCTTGTACCCCTTGGCAATACTGGACTTGGAGTAGCCATACCCCAGTGAAAACCTTTACCTGGCGCATTTGAGGATTTAGCTATTGGGGATCCAATCATTACAGCATCAGCACCACATGCTATACATTTACAGATATCTCCGCCAGTAACAATTCCTCCATCACCAATAATAGGAATATAACGACCACTTTCTTTAAAGTAATCATTTCTTGCCGCACTACAATCAGCAATTGCAGTTGCTTGAGGGATTCCAATTCCTAAAACTCCTCTTGATGTACATGCCGCTCCAGGTCCTATCCCAACCATTAATCCTGCAACTCCAGCATCCATGAGAAGTTTTGCAACTTCGTAAGTAACACAATTACCAGCTACAACTGGAACATTCATAGATTGACAGAGATCTTTAATATTTAAGGTTTCCTTACCTTCCATACCAAGATGTTCAGTAGAGACAACAGTTCCTTGAAGAAAAAATAAATCAATTTTGGAATTATTAAGTGTTTCTTTAAACTTAATGGCAGCTTGAGGAGTCCCACTAAAAGCGGCTATGCCTCCTCTTTCTTTCACCTCATTTATTCTTTGTACAATCAACCTCTCTTTGACCGGTTCACTGTATATCTTCTGCATTAACGGAACAAAATCATTCTTCCCAACTGATGCTATTTGGTTCAAAATTTCATCAGGGTTTTCATATCTTGTTTGTATGCCCTCCATATTAATTACCCCAAGGGAACCTAATTTTGTGAGTTCTACAGCAGTATTGACATCGACAACACTGTCCATGGCACTTGCTACGATCGGAACTTCTCTTTTGATATCGCCTATCGACCAAGAAGGATCTGTTAAATCGTAATCAAGAGTTCTATTACCAGGGACTAAAGCTATTTCATCAATGCCATAAGCCCTTCTGACTTTTTTATGTAAACCAAGTTCAATATTCACGGTATTTTTTTCTTTATTCAGATTAAATTAACAACTAAAGGGGTAATAAGCCAAGGTTTATTCAAAAACAACAGGTTTTATTTTGATTTGTGTTTAAATGTGAGTATTTGGGAATTAAATAAATATTTTTTTTTATTCATTATGACAATCAGCGATTATTATTAAAAAAAGGATTTTTATATGTCTGATATTTTAGATTCTGATAACTCAGGATTAAGCGAAGATAAAGACCGAATTATTCAGACTGACCTAAGAAATGAGATGTCTCGCTCATACCTTGAGTATGCAATGAGTGTAATAGTTGGTCGTGCTCTACCAGATGCAAGAGATGGATTAAAACCTGTTCATAGAAGAATTCTTTATGCAATGTATGAACTTGGTTTAACTAGCGGTAGACCATACAGAAAATGTGCAAGAGTTGTTGGAGAAGTACTAGGTAAATACCACCCTCATGGCGATACTGCTGTTTATGATGCTTTGGTTAGGATGGCTCAGGATTTCTCTATGAGGATGCCACTCATAGATGGCCATGGAAACTTTGGTTCTGTTGATAACGACCCTCCTGCAGCAATGAGATATACAGAATCTCGTTTACAGTCTCTTACAGATGAAAGTTTATTAGAGGATATTGAATCTGAAACTGTAGATTTCGCCGATAATTTTGATGGTTCTCAACAAGAACCAACAGTTTTGCCTGCTAGGATTCCTCAACTTCTTCTAAATGGATCATCTGGAATAGCAGTAGGAATGGCAACTAATATTCCACCTCACAACTTAGGGGAATTAATTAATGGTCTTAAATCAATAATTAAAAACCCTTCGATTGAAGATACAGAACTTTTTGAAATAATTAAAGGTCCTGATTTTCCCACAGGAGGTCAAATCTTAGGCAGAGAAGGTATCAAAGAAACTTTCACAACAGGCAGGGGTTCAATAACTATGAGAGGTGTAGCAAATATTGAGCAGATTAAATCGACTGGAAGAGCAGAAAAAGATGCCGTAATAATTACAGAGCTTCCATTTCAAACTAACAAAGCTGCATTGATAGAAAGAATTGCTGACTTGGTCAATGAAAAAAAATTAGAAGGTATTTCTGATATTAGAGATGAAAGTGATCGAGATGGAATGAGGATTGTAATTGAACTAAAAAGGGATGCCTACCCACAAGTAGTTTTAAATAATTTATTTAAGTTAACACCCTTACAAAATAATTTTAGTGCAAATATTCTTGCTTTAGTAAAAGGAGAGCCTACAACACTTTCACTCAGGAAAATGTTAGATGTTTTTCTAGACTTCAGAGTGGAGACAATAAGACGAAGAACAGAATTTTTATTAAAAAAGGCTGAAGAGAGGGATCACATTGTAAAAGGTCTTTTATTAGCATTGGGTGCTTTGGATGAGATTATTAATCTAATAAGATCAGCAAAAGATACAGTTTCAGCCAGAGAAAAATTACAAGCTGATCATAAGTTATCTACCACTCAGTCAGAAGCCATTTTACAAATGCAATTAAGAAGACTAACAGCTCTAGAAGCAGATAAAATCAAAGGGGAGCATGATGAGTTAACCAGAAAAATACACTTATATCAGCAAATATTGAATAGTAAAGAAAGAATTTTTGAAATAATCCTAGAAGAACTTAATAAAATTGATGAAAGATTTTCCTCTCAAAGAAAAACAGAAATACTTGATTTAGGCGGTGGTCTAGATGATATTGATCTTATCGCTAATGACAGATCTGTAGTTTTATTGACTGAAGCAGGTTATTTAAAAAGAATGCCTGTAAATGAATTCGAATCTACAAGTCGTGGGTCTAGAGGTAAAGCTGGAACAAAGACACAAGAAGATGATGAAGTAAAACTATTTATAAGCTGTAATGATCATGATACTCTTTTGCTTTTCAGTGATAGAGGGGTATCTTATGCTCTTCCAGCATATAGAGTTCCCATGAGTAGCAGAACAGCTAAAGGTACTCCATCTGTTCAACTCCTCCCAATACCAAGAGAAGAAAAGATAACCTCTCTAGTTTCAGTAGATTCTTTTGATAACGATTGTTATCTATTAATGCTAACCAAGGCTGGATTTATAAAAAGAACTTCTCTTTCTGCTTTCTCAAAAATTCGATCAAATGGATTAATAGCAATAAATCTTGAGGATGGAGATGCTTTAACTTGGGTTAGATTATCAAGAGAAGGCGACAGTGTTTTGATTGGATCAAGAACAGGAATGGCGATTCATTTCAGACTAGATATTAACGAATTAAGGCCACTTGGTAGGACGGCAAGGGGGGTTAAATCTATGAACCTTAGAGAAGGAGACAATCTGGTATCTATGGATGTTTTAACATCTGATTTAGTTGATCAATTAGCTAAAAGTGAAGATCTCACGAAAGATTCTGATGAAAATCTTGAAGTTAACTCTTCAGAAGGTCCTTGGGTACTTATAGCAAGTGCATTTGGACTAGGTAAAAGAGTACCTGTAACTCTGTTTAGATTACAAAAAAGAGCTGGTATGGGATTGAGAGCAATAAAATTCAGAATTAAAGATGATGTATTAGTTTGTTTGAAGGTCCTTGGAGAAGGGGAAGAATTACTCTTTGTGACTGAAAAAGGTGTGATAGTTAGAACAAACGCAGATAAAATATCCCAGCAATCTAGAGCTGCTACTGGAGTAAAATTACAAAAATTAGATGAAGGTGATCATTTATCAGAAGTTGTATTGGTTCCTCATGAACAAACAGAAGAAGCAGGCCAATTCAACTCAGACAAAGAAAACTAAAAGCAATTGATTTATTAAATCATATGGAAATACTTGATATTTTAATTCTAGGTTCAGGGCCTGCAGCACTATGCTTAGCTTCAGAATTAGCCAAGCAAGATCTTAAAATTAAGGGAATATCCACTAAATCTCCAAGTGAAAAATGGGAGAATACATATGGTATTTGGGCTTCTGAATTAGAGGAATTAGGATTAGAGTCTTTGTTATCTCATAGATGGTGTAAAACAGTTAGTTTTTTTGGAAACGGGGAAAATAAAAAGGGAGATAATCCAACAAAACATAATTATGATTATGGTTTAATAAATCAAGAAGCTTTTCAAAATGAACTTTTAAAAAAGTGTAAAGGGATTGAATGGTTGAATGAAACAGCAACAGATATTAAAGAGAAAAATAAATTATCTGAGGTTATTTGTTCTTCAGGACTTAGGATAAAGGCGAGGTTAGTAATTGACGCAAGTGGTCATAAAAGTAATTTTGTAAAAAGACCGCTCCAAAATGAAATCGCTCAACAAGCTGCGTATGGAATTGTCGGTAAATTTTCATCCCCACCCGTCAAAAAAGAACAGTTTGTTTTAATGGATTTTCGTCCAAATCATTTAAACAATGAAGAAAAGTTGTCATCTCCTTCCTTTCTCTATGCAATGGATCTTGGAAATGAAACTTTTTTTGTTGAGGAAACATCATTAGCAAGTTATCCTGCACTATCACAAGAAAACCTTAAACAAAGACTTTTTAAAAGACTTAATAGTAAGGGTATAAAGGTAATTGAAGTTTTTCATGAAGAAAATTGTCTTTTTCCAATGAATTTACCTCTTCCATTTAAAAAACAATTTGTTCTTGGTTTTGGAGGCTCAGCAAGCATGGTGCATCCTGCATCAGGATACATGATCGGATCTTTATTAAGAAGAGCTCCACTGCTTGCAGAAAAATTAGCAATTTTTTTAAAAGAACCTAATCTAAGTTCTCTAGAACTAGCATCAAAAGGTTGGGGGATCCTTTGGCCTTACGAGTTAACACAAAGGCATAAACTTTACCAATATGGTTTAAGAAGATTGATGAGTTTTGACGAAAGTAAATTAAGAAGCTTTTTCTCAAATTTCTTTAAATTATCGACCAAAGAATGGGTAGGATTTCTTACTAATACACTTCCTCTTCCAAAACTAATTTTTGTTATGAGTAAAATGTTTATAAATTCACCTCTAAAAGTAAAGCTAGGAATGCTTAAATTAAATTAGTTTTTTTTATTTTCGCCAATCATAAATATCGATATCTGGAAAAATTTTATCTTCTTCCTCAATATCTTCAAGAAAATTTAAATCAAAGTTAGAATGATTTTTAATCATTTCAATTATTTTCCAGAATCTAAACAAATGTCTTTCTATCCTCTCTTTTGCAAGCTCAGTTGTAGTTCCAGCTCTTAGGATAAAACTCCAATCAGAGGATTCAGAAAGAAGTAATTCTCTTGCTGCTTGCTTTAAAAGTCGTGAGGATAAGTCATTATTTAAATTTTTCGAGCATAAATCAACAAAAGTTGAGCCTGCTTTTGTGATCTCTGGAACAATCCATGCATTTGCATCATTAATCCAGTAATTATGATAACCTCCTTGTCCCCAGCTTGATGGTGATGGATCACAAATCTGAAGTTTTGGCTTTTGAAGTAAGAATTCTTTTAAATTTGTAAGCTTAATTGAATATTTAGTAGAGTTCTTTAAAATATTTTCAATAAAAAAAGGTCCCTCATACCACCAATGACCAAATAACTCTGCATCAAATGGAGCTACCAATAAGGGCTTAAAGGAAGAGGATAATGTTAATTTTTCTAATTGTTTGGATCTCGCGCGAAGATAATTATCAGCATGTTCTGCAGCCTTCTTCTTGGCTTCATTTTCTAAGTAAAACGCCTTTTCCCCTAATGGTGCCTTTTCATCTGTAATCTTATGAAACTTCAAACCCAAAGGTCTTTTAGTTGAGATGCCTTTCTTTTGGAGCTTGGAGATAGGTAATTCCCAACCCAAATCTTTGTGAAATTCTCTATAAACTTTATCTCCTGGGAATCCATCCTTAGCAGACCAAACGGGCAAAGTTGACTCACTATCTCTTCCAAAGAAGGCAACCCCTTTTTTTGAACAGATTGGAGCGTACACACCATACCTAGGCCTAGGTGTAGCATTAAGTATCCCATGACCGTCTAAGATCGCATATCTTATGCCGTAATTAATTAGTATTTTGTCTAAATTTTCATAATAAGCACATTCAGGTAACCAAATACCTAAGGGCTTTGTTCCAAAAATATTCTTATGACTCCTAATTGCAGTATTAATTTGTCCTTTAACAGTTTCAGGATTCTCCCTTAGAATTGGCAAATATCCGTGAGTAGCAGCACAAGTAAGAATATCCAAATTTCCAGAGTTATTTAAAACCCTAAACTTCTCAATTAAATTTCCAGAACAATTTTGCCAATATAAGTATTTTTCATTAAGATTTTTCATTAAAAATTCAGAGGCATTTTTTTCTTCTAGTGGTAGTTCATTTAAGAAATCATTCCTTGTTTTAATCCAGCTTGGGAAAGTTTCTTGAATTTTTTTATTATTTAGAAGTGCTAATAATGTTGGAGACAAACTAATAGTAAGTTTTGTATTTTCGGGATTTTCATTTTTGGAAAATTCTATTGATTGAAGTAGTGGTATATAACATTCCAAAATCGCCTGAAATAACCAATCCTCTTCTAAGGAGTTCTTTTCATTTTTTCTGACATAAGGTAGATGAGCATGTAAAACTATCGCTAACTGACCTAAAACATTTTTTTGGGGGAATTGCCCATTCATACTTTATATAATTTATGCATGTAATTTTTTATAAAAAATCAAAAATAACGTTTTATAAAAGGAAGTTTTGATCCTAAAAGAATACTTTAATAATTTACGTATTTCATTTTTATCTTCAGAATTTTAACCAATATTATTTAAATGACAAACTTGCAGCAAATTTTTATTGAACTAAATCTAGTCAAAATTTTTTAATTAGCTTAATATAAGTTTAGATTATTCTCTTTAATGTCAAAAGATCCTGGAAGAATTTTGATCTTTGATACAACTCTTCGAGATGGAGAGCAATCTCCTGGTGCCAGCTTAAATCTTGAAGAAAAGCTTGCTATCGCGCATCAATTAGCAAGATTAGGGGTTGATGTTATTGAAGCTGGATTCCCTTTCGCAAGTCCAGGCGATTTTAAAGCTGTTAATAAAATTGCCAACGCCGTAGGGAAAGAAAATGGACCTATAATATGCGGTTTAGCTAGAGCATCTAAAGGAGATATAAAAGCATGTTACGACGCAGTAAGTCCAGCTCCCAAGAAAAGAATACATACTTTTATTGCTACAAGTGATATTCATCTTAAACATAAACTTAAAAAATCCAGAAAAGATGTTCTTCAAATAGTCCCAGAAATGGTTAATTATGCAAAATCATTGGTAGATGATATTGAATTTTCTTGTGAAGATGCCTCAAGAAGTGATCCTGATTTTTTATACGAAGTGATTCAACTAGCAATTTCTGCAGGAGCGACAACAATAAATATCCCAGATACTGTTGGATTTACAACTCCTAGTGAATTTGGGAAACTAATTGCCGAAATAAATAAAAACGTTCCAAATATTGATGAGGCAGTAATCTCGGTTCATGGTCATAATGATTTGGGTTTAGCAGTAGCCAATTTTCTAGAGGCAGTAAAAAATGGGGCAAGACAACTAGAATGTACTATTAATGGAATCGGGGAAAGAGCTGGGAATGCCTCTCTAGAAGAATTGGTAATGGCACTCCATGTCAGGAAAAGTTTTTTTAATATTTTTTTCAAAAGAAATCAAGATTCACCAACACCTCTTACCGCTATAAGAACAGAAGAGATAACAAAAACCTCTAGACTTGTTTCCAACCTAACTGGAATGACTGTACAACCTAATAAAGCAATTGTGGGCGCTAACGCTTTTGCTCATGAGTCAGGCATTCATCAGGATGGGGTTTTAAAAAATAGACTAACTTACGAAATTATCGATGCAAAAACTGTTGGTTTAAGTGACAACAAAATATCTTTAGGAAAACTTAGTGGAAGAAGTGCAGTAAGAGCAAGATTAGAAGAGATGGGATATGACTTGAGCCGAGAAGATTTAAATGATGCTTTTGCACGTTTTAAGGATTTAGCCGATAGGAAAAGAGAAATTACTGATAGAGACTTAGAAGCAATTGTAAGTGAACAAGTTCAGCTCCCAGAAGCTAAATTTCAATTAAGTCTTGTACAAGTAAGTTGCGGTAACGCATCTAAACCTACTGCTACCATTTCGCTTCTAAATACGGAAGATAATACTGAGGATACTGCTGTTTCAATAGGGACTGGACCCGTTGATGCCGTATGCGAGGCTTTAAATAAATTAGCTAAAGTTCCTAATGAATTAATTGAATTCTCTGTAAAGTCGGTTACAGAAGGAATTGATGCCTTAGGCGAAGTAACAATAAGAATAAGAAGAGATAATAAAATATATTCTGGTCACTCTGCTGATACTGATGTCGTAGTTGCTGCAGCGAATGCTTACGTTAATGCTTTAAATAGGCTTATATTTTCTGAGAAGAAAAATTCCATTCACCCACAATTTGATAATTTAGAAAATTCGAAAGATCCATTTTTATCTAATCAATCAAATTAAATTATTTCTTAGGAATATTAAGTAGCATTAAAAACAGTCTCTTAATACTGTAGATTGATCTAATAGTTAAAGTAGTAAATAATGAGAGAAAGGTTACAAGGATATTGGGCACTTTCATGGGTTGGGTTAGTGAGCAATATAATTGCACTTCCAATAATCGCAATAATAATAAGTTATGGGCCTCCATTAAAAGTTGCAAACATTACTCTTGCTATAAGTCTAGGTTGGCCTGCTGCGATTGTTGGAATAGTTTCTTCAGCAGCTCTTTTAGCAGAGAGAAAATGGGGAGTAACATTAACTCTAGTATCTTTATCCATGGTAATTTCTGGGACGGGTCCTTATTCAGTGGTAAGGCTCATAACTCTTAAAGACATTTTTGGAATTGGTGGGTTTACTCTTTTAACAACATTATTAAGTACACTAGCTCTTATATATTGGTGTAATCCAAAACATCGAAGAAGTATTAGGCTATAAAATTGAAAATTAAGAAAAAGTATTATTCTTGCTAGTGGGGTACTGAATTCTTCTATGTCTAATTCTTTTCCACACATTCAAGAATGCTCTTTTTATTAGAAAAATTTCTCCTTTCGATAAATTACTATCAATTAATTGCCCATCTTTTTGACGCGAATAGATAATATTAGATATTATTTCCAAAGCTTCTTTATCAGATGCATTAATATTCATAGCTCTAAGTGCTGCTTCACATCCATCTGCGAGCATTAAAATAGCTGTTTCTTTTGACTGAGGAATAGGGCCTTTGTATCTAAAATAATATTCACTAATATCAAGATTTTTTTCTTTTGCTTTTTGAAAAAAATATCCCATTTTTAGTGTACCTTGATGTTCAGGGATAAAATTAGCTATGAGTTTAGGTAGTCTATTTTTTCTTGCAAATTTCAATCCTTCATCAACGTGTGCCTGCAATACCTCTGCACTTTTAATCGGATCATCTAATTCATCATGCGGATTATTTGAACCATCCTGATTTTCGATAAACCAATTAGGTGCATGTAATTTACCAACATCATGATATAACGCTCCAGTTTTAATTAGATCTATATCACCCCCAATCATTCTAGTAGCTTCCTCTGCTAAACCACATATAAGTAAGGTATGTTCAAAAGTACCTGGAGCTTCAAGAGACAATCTTCTTATTAGAGGTTTCTCCTTATCCGCCAATTCAAGTAATCTTGCTTTAGTCAATAATCCGAATAGCGATTCAAAAATAGGAATAAATAAAATAGTAAAAAGCATTACTATGGCTAATAGCAAGGAATCAGAAAATATATCCCCATTAGCTAAAACAAAATCTTGCTTGTTAATAATAGATATTCTATCTTTACCTATCAATATCCATTGACTCAAGAATGATCCTATAGGTACCAAAATTGATAGTTGTAGTAATTGTGCTCTACTTCTTATTCTTCCTCCAAGTAGAGATACTACTAAAGAGCAGACTAATAAAATAATAAATAAATTATTATTTACAGCAACTGCTGGATCTGGCCAACTAAAGCTCGCTATAGATACCCAAGCTAAAGCTGTTATGCTTCCCATTCCTTGAGAAATTATTAATGCTGGTGGAATTATCATAGATAATGGACTTATTGTTGAAGCTAAGGCTAATTTCGTAACTTGTACTGCTAAAAGAAGGATAATGATCAAGATAATCTGTCTTGAAGAAATTGTGGGATTCTCTTTTTTTGAAACTAGTATCAAAATTCCTGAACTAATAAGTATTTCAGTAAAGGTTAAAAGCCAAGAAAAAATATCTGCGATATTTAAAGGCGTAATGAGAAGTAATTTATAAGAAGAAATTATTGAATTTAAAATGCATAGTAAAAAAATTATGAGATTATCAATTCTTGAAATTTTAATTGGTTGTTTTACTGGAAATTGACTTCGCCTCCATAGATAAAACAATTTCTTTAAGGTAGTTGTGATGTTTTGCACAGAATATAAATAAATCTATTTGAATAATTTAAAATTATAGGCATGCTAGATGTAAAAAGGAGATGTTTTTTTAAATGTCATTAAAATTAGACGGTAAAAAATTATCTCTTGAAATTGAAGAGAGATTAAATGACTATATCTCTAGTAATAAAAAAATCGCAAAAAGAGCTCCTGGTTTAGCGGTAATAAGAATAGGTGAAGACCCTGCAAGTGGTGTATACGTTAATAATAAGGGAAAAGCATGTTCCAGGATTGGAATAAAAAGCTTTATCTTTCACCTAAAAGATAGTGTAGAGCAAAAAGAAGTTCAACAATTAATTATCAAACTTAATTCTGATAAGGATATTGATGGAATTTTGCTACAACTTCCCATCCCAAAGAAGTTTGATGAACAAAAACTGATCAGCCATATTAATCCAAGCAAAGATGTAGATGGATTAAATGAGGTAAATATAGGAAAATTAGTGAAAAATGAGCCCGCGATGAGATCATGCACACCAGCAGGAATTATTAATTTATTAAGATCCCAAAATATTACAATTGAAGGTAAGAAAATTGTTGTTATTGGAAGAAGTTTGCTTGTTGGAAAACCCCTATCGCTTATGTTGTTGAATCTAAATGGTACGGTAACAATGACTCATTCAAAAACATTAAATTTGAATAAAGTCTGCAGAGAAGCTGACATTCTAATTGCGGCTGCAGGAAAACCCAATCTTGTAGATTCTAGTTTTGTGAAAGAAGGAGCAGTAATTATTGATGTTGGAATACATAGATTAAAAAGTTCCGATAAAAATCAAACCAGATTATGTGGCGATGTATTATTAGAAGATGTTATTTCTAAAGTGTTTGCTTACACTCCTGTACCAGGAGGTGTTGGACCAATGACAGTAACAATGTTACTAGTAAATACTATTTTTAGCTGGCAAAAAAAATTTGGTTTATCATCATCTCTTAATGACCTTTTGCCATAAACTCCAAGATGAATTTTTTTTTATTAAAGGTATAAAATGACTGAAGTAATAAATAATATTTCTGATTTCGA
>CACCCI010000018.1:0-18224 GCA_902544495.1 uncultured Prochlorococcus sp. | reverse complement strand
ATTTTTGCTGGGCCCTATCAAAAAAAGGTTGTTGAGATTGTAAAAGCGAAATACCCAGAAACACCAGTGATTCTATATATTTCAGGAAGTGCTGGTGTTATAGAAAGAATGGCAAAAACTGGAGTAGATATAATCTCATTAGACTGGACAGTGGATATTGAAGAGGCTTGTAAGAGAATCCCGAATGGGATAGGAATTCAAGGTAATGTTGACCCCGGCATATTATTCGGAAACGAAGAATCAATAAAAGAAAGGATAGATAATACTTTCAATAAAATCAAAGATAGGAAATATATTCTTAACTTGGGTCATGGGATTTTACCTGGGACTCCAGAAGAAAATGCTCAAACATTTTTTGAACATGGGAAAAAACTCACTTACTAGTCAAAGTCTTGGGATATAAAAACTTATTAATAACAGGCGCTAATGGATGTGTTGGCCAATATTTAGTTGATTGGTTTTTGAAAAACACAAAATTCAGGCTTTATCTTATGGTAAGAGACAAACGTAAGTTACCAATTTCTGTTCAAGAAAATAAAAAAGTCAAGTTAATGGTGTGCGATATCAGGGATTCATATAGGTATAAAAAGGAAATTAGTCAAATTAATTACCTAATACATACTGCTACAGCTTGGGGAGATCCAAAAAGAGCCTATGAAGTAAATATTAAAGCTTTTGAAGAATTACTAGAAATGCTTGATATTGAAAAGTTAGAAAAGATTATTTATTTTTCAACAGCTAGTATTCTTGATACCCAAACAGAATTAATGAGGGAATCATTGATTTATGGAACAGAGTACATTCAAACAAAATATGAATGTTTCCAGAGACTTAGAGAAAGCTCATTTGCAGAAAAAACATTCGCTGTTTTCCCTACCTTGGTTTTTGGAGGGAATCTTGGAAAAAAAAGTAAATATCCTGTGAGTTATTTAACTAGTGGATTGAAAGAAATTGGGAAATGGCTTTGGTTAGCAAGATTTTTAAAACTAGATTCTAAATTTCACTTTATACATGCAAATGATATCGCCCAGATTTGCGGGTTTCTAATTAAAAATCATAAAGAAGAGCAATACAAAGGCTTTAGAAAATTTGTGCTAGGTCAAAAATTCATTTCAATTGATGATGCCATAATTACACTTTTAAAGAAACATAATATGAGAAGATTTTTTGCGATACCGCTTACAAAAAAAATTCTAAAAATATTATTAAGAATTCTCCCTATCCAAACTACTCCGTGGGATAGCTTCAGTATCAAAAAATATGACTTTAATCATGTCCCCATCACTAATCCTGAGACTTTCAAACTTAAAAGTTATGCAAAGTCACTAACTGATATTTTAAGGTTATCAAAGTTACCAAGCTGTAATAACAATTAAAATTCTCGCAGTTAGGTTCCTAAAGCCTTGTAATATATATAAATAAGCAGATTTTTTATTATGTTACGTTCAATCTTTGCAGGGTTATTTGCAATAGTTTTAACTCTAGGTCTAGGTATTTCATCAGTTTCAGCTAAGACTGTTGAAGTAAAACTGGGAACAGATGCTGGAATGCTTGCATTTGAACCAAGTACAGTAACCATTAGTGCTGGTGATACAGTTAAATTCGTCAATAATAAACTCGCCCCTCACAATGCTGTTTTTGATGGGCATGAGGAATTAAGCCATGCGGACCTAGCTTTTGCTCCAGGAGAGTCTTGGGAAGAAACATTTGATACTGCTGGAACTTATGATTACTACTGCGAGCCACACAGAGGCGCTGGAATGGTAGGTAAAGTTATTGTTGAATAAATCTTCTAAATAGTTAAACACCCTTTTTAACTTAACGTTTATTACGGTCATACCCAATTTTTGATTGATGAAAATAGTTCCAAGCGAATTCTCACATTCTGCTTGGAACTGTTTTATTTTTGCCAAAGAAATTGCTTATAAAAATTATCAACAAAATGTAGACTCTGATAATTTATTATTAGCTCTTATAAAAGATGACATTATTACAAAAAAGATTTTTAAAAAAAATAATGTAAATCTAAAAGATCTTGAGAGGGAAATAATTTCTTCATTAAATGCAAAGGCAAAAATGAAAAATAAGCAAGATAATTTATATATTGGTGATACTATTCACAAAATATTTTTGAAGGCAAATGATATTAAAGATACTTTAAATGATGTAGTGATATCAACAGAACACTTAGTTTACGGTTTCACTTATGATGATAAATATGGATTTCAAATTTTAAATCAAAAAGATATTCCAGAATTTCTTGAAATTATAAAGAAAATGAAGTCAGATCCTGCAGTAAAAAATGAATTTAATAGTTCTAATGAGTCTTTGGAAAAATATGGTATTGATCTTACTCAATCTGCACGAGATGGAATTTTAGACCCTGTTATTGGTAGGGATGAAGAGATTAGAAGAACAATTCAAATATTGAGTAGAAGAACAAAAAATAATCCAGTTCTTATTGGAGAACCTGGGGTTGGGAAAACAGCCATTGTAGAAGGGTTAGCTCAAAGAATTATTAATGGCGATGTACCTTCTGCGCTACAAGATAGGAAACTAATTTCATTAGATATGGGTTCACTTTTAGCTGGAGCAAAATATCGTGGAGAATTTGAAGAAAGAATAAAAAATATTCTTAAGAAAGTGAAAGAATCAGACGGTAAGATTATTCTTTTTATTGATGAAATTCATACGGTAGTTGGTGCAGGCGCTAGTGGAGGTTCTTTAGATGCAAGTAACCTATTAAAACCAATGCTTGCGAGAGGAGAACTTAGATGTATTGGTGCTACAACTATTAATGAACATAAACAAAATATAGAAAAAGATCCTGCTTTAGAAAGAAGATTTCAAAAGATAAAAGTTGATGCTCCTTCAATAGATGATACTGTTTCAATTTTAAGAGGATTGAGAGAAAGATACGAAGTACACCATAGTGTGAGAATTTCTGATAATGCTTTAGTTGCTGCTGCAACCCTTAGCGAAAGATATATTAACGATAGATTTCTTCCTGACAAAGCAATAGATCTAATCGATGAAGCAGCCTCAAGATTAAATATGATCATAACTTCCAAACCTGAAGAAATTGATGAAATTGATCGAAAAGTTCTACAGTTTGAGATGGAAAAATTATCTTTAAAAAGAGAAACGGATGATTTTTCTATAGAAAGATTAAAAAAAATCAATAATGAACTTATATCCCTTAAAGATAAACAGGCAGAATTAGGCGCCCAATGGAAAAAAGAAAAAGATGAAATTGATGAGATTAGCACCATAAAAGAAGAAATTGAATCTGTTCAATTGCAAATAGATCAAGCCAAAAGGAGTTTTGACCTCAACAAAGCAGCAGAATTAGAATTTGGAACTTTAAATTCTTTGCAAAAAAAATTGAAAGAAAAAAGTGATTCCCTAGTAAATTCTCAAAAAAATGGAGATACAAATCTTTTAAGACAAGAGGTAACTTTTGATGATATTGCAGAAGTTGTCTCAAAGTGGACCTCTATTCCAGTACAGAACTTAAACCAGTCAGAAAAAGATAAACTCTTAAGCCTCGAGTCAATCCTTAAAGAAAAAATTATTGGTCAAGATGGTGCAATTAGGGCAGTTGCAGATTCCATTAAGAGATCAAGGACTGGCCTAAATGATCCAAGCAAGCCATTAGCCAGTTTTCTCTTTTTAGGTCCAACTGGTGTTGGGAAAACAGAACTAAGTAAAGTAACAGCCAAAATAATATTCGATTCAAATTCTTCAATTACAAGACTGGATATGTCTGAATATATGGAAAAGCATTCAGTGAGCAAAATTATAGGTGCGCCTCCTGGATATTTAGGTTTCGAATCAGGCGGTCAACTAACTGAAGCTGTACGCAAAAATCCTTATTCACTTATACTCCTAGATGAAATAGAGAAAGCTCACAAAGATATTTTAGATATTCTCTTACAGGTTCTTGATGATGGAATCATTACTGATGGTCAAGGTCGCACAATCAATTTCAAAAATTCAATCATCGTACTCACAAGTAATTTAGGAAGTCAATCAATAAATGATTTATCAGTTAGAAAAGAAGATACAAATGAAATTAAAAAAGTTGTAGATAATGAAATTAAAAAATTTTTCAAGCCTGAGTTTTTAAATCGACTTGATGAAATAGTTATTTTTAATAATTTAGAATTAAATGACATAAAAGAAATTGCAAAAATCCAGCTTCAACATTTAGAAAAAAGACTTAACAAAAAAAACTTAAAATTCAAAATTACGGATGAAGCAATTAACCAACTTGTCGAAAATAGTTTCGATCATGCCTATGGAGCAAGGCCTTTAAAAAGAATTATTCAAAAACAAATAGAGACAAAAATTTCAAATAATATATTGAATAATCATTACCTTAATAAAGACGAGATTAATATTTATCTTATTAATGGAGAGATAAATGTTGATTAAATATCTAATTAAAGAATCCTATATGACTTTAAAATTAACAACTTTAATCTAAGTTTTGAACCAATCAGGAATTTCCTCATAACTTGCTTTATTCGATTTATTTTCTTTTGATTCTGTTTTCCAACAACATGTTCTACCCTTATCCTTATCCTGTAAGTATGCATTAGCCCATCTCCAAATTAATTCAGAGGTGAACTCCATTCCCACATTATCCATAATTCTCAGATCTAAAGCATCTAAGTCATGTAATTTTTCCCAATAATTCAGCAAAGGGTCATCTTTATTTATTAGAAAAGTATGGTCAAATTGCTCTTTCAGTCTATTTTCTAGGGGCTTTAGACTTGAAAAATCGACAACAAAACCATTTAGGTCTAATTTTTTTGCAGTGAACCAAAAGGTGAATGATCTTGAATATCCATGCACAAATCTGCAGTGGCCTTCATGGCGCCATTGCCTATGTGAACAAGGAAAATCCTCATAACTTTTGCTGCATGAAAATTTCAGAGAATGAATATACATCAATTTACTGTTAGGATAATTTTTAATAAAACACACTGAGTAGGATTTAACATAACGAACATAATGACTTATTCAACTAATTTTTCGATAGAGGATCTACGCTTTGATAATTATGGATTAATCCCTGCAATAGCACAAGATTGGCTTGACGGATCAATTCTTATGCTTGCTTGGATGAACAAAGAATCTTTGACAATGACACTTGAAACCAAAAACGTTCATTATTGGAGTAGATCAAGATCCGAAATTTGGAGAAAAGGAGCTACAAGTGGAAGTACCCAAATACTTAAGGAGATAAGATTCGACTGCGATAATGATGCACTAATCCTTTTGATTGAACAAAATGGTTCAGGAGCATGTCACACTGGGGAAAAAAGTTGTTTTTTCAACGAAATCAAAATTAATCAAAGTGATAAAAAAGAGAAAAAAACAACCCCCTTCTCAAATATTTGCTCTGAATTATTCAATACAATTAACGAAAGATCAATAAATCCGTCAGAAAAAAGTTACACAAATCATTTATTAACAAAAGGTAGTAATACTATTTTGAAAAAGATAGGAGAGGAATCTGCAGAATTTATAATGGCTTGCAAAGATAATGATAAAAATTCAATCTCAAATGAAGCTGCTGATTTAATTTATCATCTTCAAGTAGCCCTCTTGCATAAAGGGGTTGAATGGAGAGATGTACTTGCTGTTCTAGAATCAAGAAGTAAAAATTAATAATTATAAATTCTAATTATTTATTTTTTTTACCCCTAAATCTTAAAAAAATAATGTTAATTAACTAATTAATAATTATTAATTAATTATTAATTAATTATTACATGTATGGCTTATTACTGAATTGACTATAAGTTAAATATATCAACAATGAGGTAAATCGTGAGTTCATTAAGCGATTTTCTTGGTGAAATAGGTCGTCATCAACTTTTGACTCCCGAAAGAGAACTCACAATGGGCAGAAAAGTCCAAGAAATGGTAGTACTCGTTAATAGATGTCAAGAGGCAGGAGGGAAGGGCCCCGCTTGTGAATACTCCGAAGCTGAGATAAAAAAAATAAAAATTGGTGAAAAAGCTAAAAACGAGATGATAACAGCCAACCTAAGACTAGTTGTCAACCTCGCCAAGAGATACCAAGGGAAAGGATTAGAATTACTGGACTTAATTCAGGAGGGTACATTAGGTCTTACAAGGGCCGTAGAAAAATATGATCCGTCTAGAGGACATAGATTTTCTACCTATGCTTATTGGTGGATTAGGCAAGGTTTAAATAGAGCATTGTCAACGCAAAGTAGAACGATAAGGATCCCCGTAAACATTAATGAAAAACTTACAAAACTAAGATCAGCAAAATCAAAGCTTATGCAACTTAAGGGTATTCCACCTACTAGTGATGAGCTAGCTGAAGAAATGAAAATAACCAAAGAGGAAATTGACGAACTCCTTTCTTGTGAATTGAGAAGCATCACTGTTAGTCTCCAAGGTACTGTTAAATCAAAATCAGATCCTTCCGAGTTAGTTGATATTCTTCCAAGTGATCAAACTCCCCCAATGGAATTAGCCGAATTAGCCGAAAGGACAGCCTCGGCTTGGAAGTTATTAGATAAAGCAAATTTAACTGAGAAAGAAAGAAAGATAGTAAGCTTAAGATTTGGTTTAGACGGCTCAAATGAATGGAGAACTTTAGCTGAAGTTGCAAGACATATGAGTTGTAGCAGGGAATATTGCCGACAAGTTGTTCAACGTGCTTTAAGAAAACTTAGAAAAGCAGGAATACAAAATGGATTAGTTGATAGTATTAGCTAAAAATTCCATTAAGAATATTTAAATTTCATTTATAAGGATGAAAGAGAATTACAAAACTCAAGAAAAAATCTATGATGCTGAAGTTTTAGAAAGTTCAACATTTGATGAAAATATCATTATCAAGATTCTTATTAAAGCGGGAAGAACAATTGCCAAGCCTGCCTTAGAAGTTTTAGAGATGGCATTAGATCCTTATACTCCCGCACAAGTGAGAGTTTCATTAATGGCTGCTCTAGCATATTTGATTATGCCATTTGATCTTTTCCCTGACTTTATGCCTTTAGTTGGTTTTAGTGATGATTTTGTAGCCCTCACAGCAGTACTCAGTATATGGAGCAAATACATGACTCCTTCAATAAGAGCAAGAGCAGAGAATAAGCTTAATAAGTTATTTCCTTTTTATTGAATGAGTAAATTATCTATACAGGAAGAAAAAGAACTCGTCTCCTTCATTAAAGATTGGTTAAAAACGCATGGATTTACCCAAAAAGACTTGGCAAATGAATTAAATATTAAATCGAGTAGAACCTCCGAGATTATTCTCAAAATGAAAGGATTATATAAAAAAGGGGGCATGTTCAATATTGCAAAAAATCTTTTAAAGATTGAGCAAAAATGGTTAAGCAATATCAAGAACGATTATCTAGCAACAAAACAAACAACACCATATAATCAATTAGATATCGACTCATTAGTAAACCAGATAAATCAAGATACTAATAAATAAATATTATTTAAAATAATATATTTTTAATTAAAAATAATAAAACCTCTTAAAACTAACGTTTAAATAAATATTGTTTTAACTCCTAAATAAGATAAATAATTGAATTATTAAAGCAAAAATAATATATATTTTTTTAAGTTAAATTAATTCTTTTAATAAATAGTTAATAATTTCTAAATTTTTTCGTAAATCATATTTAAAATGCTTGAATCCAGGGATAAATATCATAATTAATCCATATACCTTTTTTCCAATATATATCCTCCTCAATAAGATCTTTCAACTCGTTTACATCATTAGCATTAAAAATTCCAAATAAATATTTAGCGCATTTTGTTGGCCCTAATGTAATTAAAATATCGCTATCTTTCAAGTTTTTAAGTCTCTTAAGATGTTGTTCTCGAAATGGTTCCCTTTTAATAATTGCATCTTCACAGTACCGTCCAAAAACTACAAACTTTTCCATTTTTATATATAAATAATAGAATGAATAGATACTTAATAATTGCATATATTACACGCAGATTGCTATGTTATTTAATACAACTTTCTTTTAATTAATTATGCTAACTGGTAGCGATCTCCTTGCAAAAGTTAAAGAACTTGGTGATGTTAGCAAATCTGACCTAGTTCGCGCTTGTGGATATGTTTCCACTAAAAAAAACGGAGGTGAACGCTTAAACTTTACCGCATTTTATGAAGCACTTTTAGAAGCAAAAGGGGTTAACCTTGGTGATTCTGGAGTTGCAGGTATTGGAAAAGGTGGAAGAAAACTTAGTTATATTGCTACAGTACAAGGCAATGGAAATCTTCTGATTGGGAAAGCATATACTGCACTTCTTGATTTAAAAGCAGGTGATGAATTCGAAATTAAGCTAGGAAGAAAACAAATCAGATTATTACCTACAGAAGAATCTTAGAGACAACAACAATAAATTGGTAATAACATTTTTAATTAATTTTCTATAAATATTTCTTTTAATTAATTAATTATCTTTGTATTTATTTTTGTTGATCAGCAGCTAAACGCATTTCTTTACAAAACTCACCAACATTATCGATAACATCTTTTTCACTTGAGCTCGAGATTCGTTTTACAAATGCACTCCCAATAATTACTCCATCTGCTCCCCACTCACGAACTTTATTAACATGTTCTGGAGTTGATATTCCAAAACCTACAGCAATTGGATTGCTATTTACATCTTTTAATTTAGAAATAAGATTTTCTACTCTATTTTCCATTTTGTTTCTCTCACCAGTGACACCTGTTACACTTACTAAATAAGTAAATCCTTTTGTATGATTTGATATTTGTTTCATTCTTTCAAAAGGAGTAGTTGGCGCTACCAATAAAATTAAGTCCATAGAGTGGTTACTAACTATTTTAGAAAATTTATAAGCTTCCTCCAAAGGGAGGTCAGGAACTATTAGTCCAGAAACTCCAGCATCAGATGCCATCTCACAAAACCTTTCAAAGCCAAAACATAGTAATGGATTCAAGTAAGAAAAAAGGATGATTGGGATATTTAATTTACCTTTTAAAGACTCTAAAAGTTTAATTACTTTTCTTAAGCTAGTACCTGACTTTAAGGCGCGAGAGGCCGCCACTTGAATGACAGGTCCATCTGCAAGTGGGTCACTATATGGAATACCTAATTCAATAAGGTCAGCTCCATTTTCTTGTAACTTTAATAAGATCTCAGACGTTATTTCAATATTGGGATCCCCAGCCATTATAAAAGGCATTAAAGCAAATTTATTTTTATTTTTTAATTCATAAAACATCTCATCTACCTTAGATAAAGATTCATTTTTAGTAATTTGCATTTTGTTATCTTTCATAATTTTTAGATATTTTTCTATGAAAAATTTATGGATTTTTCTCTAAATCTTCCATAAGTTTTTGCTGCTCTTCCTTTGACAATGAGTTGAATTTGGTTTCTAGTTTATCATTAACAACTTTTTCATACTCTTTTCTATAACGCTTCCTTTGTTCCATAAAAGTCATTTTCCCATTTACAACTCTATAAACATAAGATGTTACCCAAGTGATTACAATCAAAATCAAGATACAACTTGATAAAGTAGTGGCTGTAAAATTATCAATCCCAATTTGCGGTGCAAATTTATAACTAATTAATCCTATTAATGAAATAAATAAACCTATTTGTATAACTTTTCCTTTAGTCAATTATTTACCCTTTATCACTTCCTTTTAGTCTGAGATTTAAAAATGGAGAAAATAAAATTAAACCCGGAAAGAAAAGAAATACAAGGCCATAAATTCCTAATCTTTCAAATTTGCCCATAGTATTCCATCTATTATTCATCCAGTAAAATAGTAACAATGGGATAACCAATAAATAGGTAGAAATAATTCCGATATAAGCAATTAAAGTAGCGAATGAATTATTAAAAAAACTTTCCATTTTAATTTATGGTTGCTTAGTTAAAACATAACAACTATTGGAAGTTATCGTCATAACTAAAAAAAAATAATTAAATAATGGGAGTGGGGGGACTTGAACCCCCACGAGCTAAATCGCTCGACGGATTTTAAGTCCGGCGCGTCTACCAATTCCGCCACACTCCCATAGGAATTTGCGCTTTCTAATCGTAGCTGAAAGTAACCCATTTAACCAAGAAAAATTGGAATATTTACACTTTTAATTTTCAGATTAAATCTAATTTTTTAATTTACTATTCCTTCTACTTGCCATTGTAAAGTTTCACCTGCATGAAATGGTTTTATTTGTCCGACAATATTTTTTTCTTCAACAACATCAATATATTCTTTAATTTTGTTAGGTCTAGAAACCAATTTTAATTTTTCTTTATTTGGTGGGACATTATAAAAATTAGGGCCATTCAAACTTGCAAACTTTTCAAAATTATCTAGAGCATCCTCCTCTTCGAAAACTGTTAAGTAACTTTCTATTGCTACTGGCGAATTAAAAATGCCTGCACATCCACAAAAAGCCTTCCACTTCCTAAGGTGTGGAGCAGAGTCAGTCCCTAAGAAAAAAAATTTTTTTCCACTTGTTGCCGCTCTCCTTAGAGCGAGTCTATTATTTTCCCTCTTTGCAACTGGTAAGCAGTAAAAATCACTATTTAAGCCTCCAAAAAACATTGCATTTCTATTTATATGCAAATGATGCGGAGTAATAGTAGCCCCAATATTATTTTCTTGCACAAAATCCACTGCGTAAGAAGTGGTTATATGTTCTAGAACGATTTTTAATTTTGGAAATCTTTTGGTTATCTGAGATAGTTCTTTATCTATAAAAACTTCTTCTCTATCGAATACATCTACTTCAGAATCAGTCACTTCCCCATGAATTAAAAGAGGCATTCCAGAATCTTGCATTAATTCAAAGATCTTATATAGATTTTCTATTTTCCTAACTCCATGACTGGAATTTGTTGTGGCATTAGCAGGATATAATTTTGCTGCAAAAAAAACATTATTTTTAAAACCATTAATTAGTTCCCCTTTATCAGTGTCATCTGTAAGATAAATTGTCATTAATGGTTCAAACTTAGAACCTTCTGGTAGTGCTTCAACAATAGATTTCCTATAAGAAATAGCGCTATTGATTGACGTTATGGGGCTTTTAGTATTTGGCATAACAATGGCTCTTCCAAAATATTCCGAAGTAAACTGAATGATATTTTTTAATACAAGACCTTCTCTTAGATGTAAATGCCAATCATCAGGTTTTATTATGTTTAAAGTCTTCAAAATTTTTTCTATTTAATCAATTTTAACAGCAAATTAAAATTGACAATTAATTATTGATATTCGAGGATAGTAATTAACCAATTATGAAAATTTATTTAAATTAAATCCTAAATATGAGTGATTTTTTATTTCCAATAATAGAAATATTTTTAGGCATAGTTCTACTTTTTGCTGGAGGAGAGTTCTTTATTCAAGGAGCCATATTTTTATCTTTAATTTTAGGAATACCTCAAATAGTAATTGGTTTGACAGTTGTTTCTCTTGGAACAAGCTCTCCTGAGTTGTTGGTAAGTTTGAGTTCAATTTTAAAAGGCAGTGATTCGCTTGCGGCAAGCAATGTAATTGGAAGCAATATTTTTAATGTTCTCGTTGTTTTGGGCATAAGCTCCTTGATAACACCTCTTAAAGTAAAAAGCAGAATAGTCAGAAGAGACGTGCCTCTTTTAATGGCAATTTCTTGTGCAGTTTGGGCTATGTCATCAACAGGCTTATTAACATTGCAAGCAGGCGTATTTCTAATTTTTTGTTTAATCTTAAATACAGTATGGGAAATCAATACCATCAATGAAAAAGGAGAGGAGACAAAAGATGCTGAACCAGAGATAGAAGAATTAAAAGATAACTATAAAGGGAAAATAAATATTGTACTAAAGTTAATATTAGGAATATTTCTTTTAAGTTTTGGTTCAAATATTTTAGTAAATGGTTCTCAAACGCTCGCTACTCTTTTGGGTGTAAATGAAATTGTTATTGGTTTAACTATCGTCGCAACTGGGACATCTTTACCAGAATTAGTAACTTCAATAATTGCTGCCTTTAAAGGAAAAACAGATCTTGCGATTGGGAATGTAATAGGAAGTAATTTACTCAATCAACTTTTAATCCTTGGAAGTTGCAGTATTTTTTCAGGATTTAAAGGTTTAGTAATTGAACAGAGTCTAATAAAAGTTGACTTACCTTTTATGGTTTTAACTACCTTTGCATGCTTACCAATTTTCTGGAGCAAAGGGAAAATCACAAGAATTGAAGGATTTATTTTGCTTAATCTTTATATTTTCTACATTCTCGATAAAATACTTTTCCTGAATGAATTTAACTTCCTTTCTGAATTAAGAATAGGTTTATTGATTTACTTTGCATTACTTATAGTATTTCTGATTGTTCAAGAAAAATTGAAATTTTCTAATTCATAATTTTATCCATACATAGTCACAAATTCTTCTGAGATAGTTGGGTGCAAAGCCATAGTAATATCAAAGTCTTTTTTTGTTATCCCTGCATTTAATGAAATTGATACCATTTGAATAATCTCAGACGATGTTTCTCCAAACATATGACATCCTAGGACTTTGTCAGTTAGCTTATGAACTACAATCTTCAACATACATTTTGATTTATTCTTTTTAAAGGTATTAGACATAGGGGTAAATTTGCATTTGAAAATTTTTATATTTTTTTCAGAATAAATCTCTTTAGCTCTTTTTTCACTTAAGCCAACTGTTGAAATTTCTGGAATAGTAAAAACGGCCTTAGGGATAAATTCATAATTTACTTTTCTTTTTTGGTCATTAAAAAAATTATCCGAAAAAACTCTCCCTTGTTCTATTGCTACTGGAGTTAAGTTTGGCTTATTTATGATATCGCCAATTGCAAAAATATTCGCGTTGCTTGTTTGATTAAGTTCATCGACATCTAAATATTGGCCATCCATCTTTAGATTTAAAAAATCTAAATTTAAAGGCAAAAGATTTGGTTCTCTTCCTGTAGCAATAAGGATATTATTAGTTAGGAGTTTATCTCCCGAGTCTAGGGTAGATTCCAGATTTCCATTTACTTTTTTGATAGAATTTAATTGAGTATTGGGGATAATATTGATTTCAGTAAAGGTAGGTGATTCTTCTAGGCATGAAGAAAGATCCTCATCAAAACCATTAAGTAAATGTTGACCTCTAATTAATTGAGTTACTTCAGTACCTAAATTTCTGAAAATAGAAGCAAATTCACAAGCAATATATCCACCTCCTACTATTAATATTGTTTTAGGAAACTTTTCTAATTCAAAAATATCATCACTAGTCCATGCCAAATCTACCCCGGGAATATCTAATTTCTTTGGTTTACCTCCAACTGAAATAAGAATTTTTTTTGAACTTATTTTGTTTTTAATTTTCTTTGTGTTTGAACAAATAATTTCTAATTCATTTTGAGTAATAAATCTTCCTAAGCCTTCAAAAATAGTTATATTCAACTTTTTTAAAGAATTTCTATGTAAATTACTTAATCTAGAAACCTCCTCTCTAACATTCCTCAACAAAATATTTGATTCAAAATTAATACCATCATTTTTTAATCCATATCCTTCAGAAGAATCCATATTTTTTTTACTTTTAGCTGCATAAACCATTAATTTTTTAGGCACACATCCCCTTATCACACAAGTTCCTCCTATTTGATTCGCTTCTATGATTGCGACTTTTGCTCCATAACTAGCCGCACGTTTAGCCGCCGCGAGTCCTCCAGATCCAGCGCCGACAACAATTAAATCAAATTCAAATTCCAAGACTTTTTTAATCGATTATTATAACGTTAGTTTATAGCTTTAATTCAACTAATGAATGGAATTTTGACATGGGATGATTTAAATAAATTTGAAGTTGAAGATCTTGATAGAGTACATGGTATAAATAATTCCTACGCAAATTTAAGATTATTTGGACATAGTGAAAATGATGTATTAGTTACCCTCTATAGGGATAGGCATTCTTGGTGTCCTTACTGTCAAAAGATATGGTTATGGCTTGAATTTAAGAAAATTCCATACAGAGTCAAGAAAATAAATATGTTTTGCTACGGGCAAAAAGAAAGTTGGTTCCTTGAAAAAGTCAGATCGGGGAAATTACCTGCAATTGAATTTAAAGGGCAAGTTATAACTGAAAGCGACGATATCATAGTTTTTTTAGAAAATGAATATGGAGCACTTGGATCTTTTATTACATCTACTCAACTTATCAAAATTCGAGCGTTAGAAAGAGAAATTTTCAGATCCTGGTGTAATTGGCTCTGCCGAGAAAGCTTTAATTTTATAGATAATTCTTTTAGAAAAAAAAGATTTAAAGAATCCATTTCAAAACTCGATGAAATCTTAAGTAGCTCAAAATCAGGGTTTGTTGATCCATCAGTTTCTAACACGGGTGATATAGAGCCTGGTGTTGGAGATATAATTTTTATTCCCTATATGGAGAGAATGAATGCATCGCTTATTTATTATAAAGGGTTTAATTTAAGATCTAATTATCGTCATATAGATAAATGGCTTACCCTTTTTGAGGGGACAAGTGCTTATAGAGGCACTCAAGGGGATTTTCATACTCATTCTCATGATTTACCCCCACAAATGGGAGGATGCTATAAAGAAAGCAATGAACAACAGATTACTTTCTCAAATTTAATAGATACTGGGAAGGGTTTAGGTAATTATGAATTAAACCAAAATTATGAGTCAAAATATTATGCAAAAATTGCTCTTAAAAGAGTGATAAAGCATAAAGACAATTTACTAAAGGTAAACCCATACAATAAAGAATCCTTTGACGAATCATTAAGATCAGCTTTGAGCCATATGATCACAGGTGAAGTATTAATCCCAAAAAAACTTTCAGGAATCTCTTTAAGATACTTAAAAAATAGAATCTCAGTACCAAGAGATATGCCAATCATTTCAGCGAGGTTATTAAGGCAATCATTAAATAGAATTGAATCGCTCAGTGATATCAATAAAATAGATAAGTTACCTTTAAGGCATAGATATGATCAAGATCCTATAAATTTCTTTTCTAGTTAATAGTAAAACTATAAATTTTTTCTTGAATCTATTTGAAGTAAATCTCTTATTTTTTGAACTTGACTTGCGATATTTGGATCAATAGATAATTTTTTTTCAACTTGTTCAATAGCATACATTACTGTTGTATGGTCCTTGCCCCCAAACTCATCTCCAATTCTTGGTAGGCTTAGATCCGTCCCATGCCTCATAAGATACATACCTATTTGCCTAGCTTGACTTACTGGTTTTCTCCTGCTTGAACTGATCAATTCATCAGTAGAAACTTTAAAGAAATCTGACACTTTATTAATAACTTGTTTTGGAGTAACAACTACTCCAACACTATTCGGATCAAGCATTGGAGCAATTGATTGGACTGTCATTGGCAAGCCTGTTATTGATGCAAATGCAACAGCTCTAGTAAATGCTCCTTCCAATTCTCGAATATTCGAAGTAAATCTTCCTGCTATAAATTGAATTAAATCTCTTGGAAGACTCATCCTTTCTTGTTCTGCCTTTTTTTGAAGGATGGCTGTCCTCGTCTCAAGATCAGGTGGTTGAATATCTGCCGTCATGCCCATTGAGAACCTAGAAATTAATCTCTCTTGAATTCCCGACAATTGATTTGGTGGCCTATCACTTGCAATAACTATTTGACTTCCTGATTCGTGAAGAGCATTAAAAGTATGAAAAAATTCTTCTTGTGTATACTCTTTACCTTCTAAGAACTGTATATCGTCTATTAAAATCAAATCTACATTTCTATATTTATCTCGAATAGCTGTCATTCCATCTCTTCTAATACCACTAATAACATCATTAGTAAAAGTTTCTGTAGATACATATTTAACTTTTGCTTCCGGATCTATTTCTACTCGATAATGGCCTATTGCTTGCATTAAATGAGTTTTACCGAGACCTACTCCGCCACAAATAAATAATGGATTAAATTCTCTCCCGGGTGATTCGGCAACTGCTAAAGCCGCTGCATGAGCTAACCTACTATTTGGACCTACAACAAATCTTTTAAAGACATAGCGTAAATTAAGACCGTTAGGGTTTTTGGATCGATTTTTTGAAGGAATATCTTGACTATTATTAGGAAATGATTTTGTTTTATGATTCACAATCTGTTCATCTAAGTTCTCTTTATTTGTTGAATCGCAGCTTATATTTGTTTCAGATTTAAAAACAACTTTTACATCATGGCCGCATATTTCTTTTGCAGCCTTTTCGATAGTTTGACAATAATTTTTTCTTAACCAATCACTGGAAAATGTATTTGGAGCAATTAAAGTTAATAAGCCATTTTCAAAACAATTAAATTTAGCAGGCCTTATCCATGTCTCAAATGAAGGCTTACTTAAAGTTTTTTGAAGTGATTGTTGAACTTCCGCCCAAATAGGATTGATTGCTTGCAAAATTTTATTCTCTAGATTATTAATCTAGTTGGAATTTAATAATTGGCCATTAGGAAATCACAAGATCACGACAAATTTAAAATTACTTAACAAACCACCATACAAGTCTCTAAGAATAATTTTATTTTTTATAGGCATATAATTATTTTAAATCGCAATAAATTTTTGGATAAAGCATTACTTATTATCATGGCAAAATGGCATGCTTTTGGAAGATGCAAAACAAGATTATCTAAAGATATAGGTAAAAGTAATTCTGCAAAAGTTCAAAGTGTAATGACCAAACACACTATTTCAGTAGCAAAATTTCTCCAAGAAAATAAACTAATTGATATTTCTATTGCTATATCTGGTTTGGGGATAGGTAACTGTAAAAGATGGACTAGAGAATTAGGTATCAAAAAATTTAATTTACAGGGGAAAGGCTGCTTGGGAGAAAAGATGAAACGGCAAATAATTATCAACAAAAAATTTTGTTCAAGACATAAGATCAAAAATATTATTTTTATTGGTACTGACCTTCCAGATTTATGCCATCAAGATTTATTGAATACTTTAAAAGAGCTTCAACAAAATGATCTTATTTTAGGACCATCCAATGATGGAGGATATTGGCTTATTGGTTTATCAGAAAAAATAATGTCATCGCATATATATTTACCTTTTATCAATATAAAGTGGGGGACAGAAAATGTTCTTCAAAATACAATTAATAATTTTGCTACAACAAAATTAAGATATAAGCTTTTAGATAAAAAAATTGATATAGATACAATTATCGATATTGAAAATAGAAAGTAATCGACTTGTCAAAAATCTCAATTATTATTCCAACTATTAATGAAGCTAATAATTTGCCATTATTGCTTTCAGACTTGTCAAATATTCAGAAAGAGAGCGAAATCATAATTGTTGATTGTGGAAGTGAAGATAAAACTATTGATATAGCAAATATTTATGGAGCAAAAGTATTTATATCCGAAGAGAGGAATCGAGGTCTCCAATTAGATATTGGAGCTAAAAATGCAAAAGGAGAGTGGCTCATATTTTTACATGCAGACACAAGATTAACTCACGATTGGTTTAAAAAAATAAACTCATATTTAATGGGAAACAAGAATATTATTTACTATTTTGAATTCAAAATTAATCACAAAAAGATAATTTATAGAGTCCTCGAAATTCTCGTGAATATTAGAAGTAAATTTTTTAAACAACCTTATGGTGATCAAGGTTTAATAATTCATAGAACAATCTATTTTAAGAATAATGGATTTAGAAATATACCTTTAATGGAAGATGTAGATTTTTTAATGAGATTAAACCAAAAAAAAAATTTAAAACAATTAAATTTTCCTATTTTTATAAGTTCAAGGAAATGGGAAAGAACTAATATTTTTCTCCAAGCAATTAAAAACTGGAAATTTAGAAGAAGATGGTTAAAAGGCGAATCGTTAAAATCTATATATTCTGACTACTACAAAAAATGATTAATTTGCATACCAAAAAGCACATTTCGACCCCCTAGGTTCTAAAATCCAACCTTGTCTTTTGTAAAATGAAACCACTTCAGCATCAGCAAAAAGGGTTACTTTAGAAATACCAATATTTTTCAATTCTTTTAGGACATATCTCATTATCTCTTTCCCCAATCCAAGTCCTTGATAGACAGGGTTAATAGCCACATCCCAAACTGTTGCTTCTAAAATTCCATCGCCAGTGCATCTTGCAAATCCAACTAGC
>CACCCI010000017.1:0-20149 GCA_902544495.1 uncultured Prochlorococcus sp. | reverse complement strand
TAGATCCTCTTTTATGAATGAATTTATAAGTTTTGCACCTCCTAAAAGAGCTAGATCATTTATCCCTTGTTTTTTAAGTGAAATTAAAGTTTTACTCCATGAATCTTCGAAAAAGAGTTGTTTCTCGAAGTCATTATTTGAAGAATTATCAACTTTACTTGAGCTTATTAGCCATCTTCTAATTGGTTGCCGAAAGTATTTCCAATTACTGTTAAATTTTTTGCTATTCGAAGCAACTATAGAAATTGGTTGTTTTTTTGATATTGTTACATAGTCATTACCATTGAGATTTTTAATTAGGTAAGTTGATTGATGAGCTATTAAAGTACCTAAACCAAAAATGGTGGCGTCCACTATAGATAAGTGTTGATTTAACATTTTTTTATCTTCTTCGCTTCCAAGATGCGATTCTCCACCTCCAGGGAATGCAATTCTCCCATCAAGACTAGATGCTATAACAATTATTACTCTTGGGATACTCAAGTTTGTGAGACTAAACTATTTTCAAATTTCAACTTCAATGAATTGGTTAGCTTTTGATCAACATAAATTTCTGCAGCATTATTTGGGCTCTCTTGGAGTCTTATTTTGTGTAATGTTGCACCAAGTTCATGTATTGGATTTTTAAGAATATCAGAAATATATAAAGCTATATTTTCAGCAGTTGGAACACAATTTTGGAAGAATTCGATGTCTTTATTTAGAAAAGTATGATCTAGTTGTTCAACAACTAAATCGTTGATTATCTCTTGGAGGGCAGATAAGTCGCAAACCATTCCTGTTCTTTTATCAATGTCTCCTTTTACAGTTATATCGACAAGATAGTTATGACCATGTCCATTAACTCTGGCACATTTCCCATAGATTTTTTTGTTTTCATCAAAGGATATCTCTTCTTTTGCAAGTCTATGAGCGGCTGCAAAATGAGTTTGTACTGTTAAAAATGCTTCCATGTTTTTTCCAAAATAATCTGCCCATAAATTTGGGTTTTCATAAAGTCTTAGACTTGTAAGAGGTAAATCATCCTTCAGGCGACTCCAAATGACCTTTACTAATGCTTCAGTTGTTGGAAGTATACCTTCTTGATTATTAACATTAAATTCAGGCCAGACATCATTTAAAAAACGAAAATCTAATTGTCCAGTAACCTTATCTTTAATGGAGTGTTTTACATCAGAGAGATTAAGTACCATTCCATCAGAGTCTAGTTCTCCACCCATTGAAACAATAAGTTCATAATTATGACCATGACCTGGTGCAATACTGCACTTTCCAAAAAGAGATAAATTTTCTTCTGGGCTTTTTTCAGGAAGCCAATAACGGTGACTAGAACTAAAGCAGGCACGTCGAGTTATGACGCATTCACGTCCTTTTCCATGAGATGGTTTGGGTTGTGTAGAAGTCATACCTGTCTGCGATAATACTATCTTAAGGTTTTAAATACGCTTTTGTCTTTATGGAACAATCCATTATCAAAAAAACAGTTCATGATATTAAAGGTAGAAGCATATTTTTAATAGGAATGATGGGTTCTGGTAAGTCACAAACTGGTTTGAAGCTGGCTGAATTATTGAAGTATAAATACATTGATTTAGATTCATTAATAGAGAAGTTGGCAAAAAAATCTATCAATCAAATTTTTAAGGATGAAGGAGAAGATAATTTCCGCGAATTAGAAGCTAACTGCCTTAAAGAAACTATCAAAATTCCTTCATTAGTAATCTCAACTGGGGGAGGAATAGTTACCAAATCGGAAAACTGGGGAATCTTAAGACAGGGAATAATTGCTTGGATAGATCTCGACAAAGATATAGCAATTCAAAGATTGAAAAATGAAATTGAAAATAGGCCACTTCTTCAGGGAAAGAATCTAAATGATCTATATATGAGCATTTTTCAATCTAGAGAAAATTTGTATTCTCAAGCAGATTTAAGAATTCAAGTAAAAAAAGAAAATATTGAAGAAGTTGCTATGAAAATAATTAATGCGATTCATAAAGAAATAATCATTTAATCTGGTTCAATTCTTACTGCAAACCATTTGATAACGTATCCTAATTTTATTTCTAATTCATAAGTGCTTTCCAATAATTCTTCAAAAAAATCCTGATCAGGATCTTCTATATTCTGATATATTGTTTGTGTTTCTATCTTATTAAGCCAATTCTTCAACCATAAAATTGCTTCTTGCTTTGATACAATTTTTTCCTTTGAATCTGGCTCTAATAATACATAATGATCTGTTGCTCTTATTAGTGGATTTGACATAATGAAAATTCTTCTTGGATTAATTCTTTGCTTGATTTTTCAAGGAATTTTTTTAGATAGTTCTTTTGCCCTAGTAGATTCTAACGTACGAGAGTTTTTGGAAAATCGTATAAATCAATGGCCAGAATTATATATGCCAAATTTTAAATTATCGGATACTTCTAAGGACTTGATTTATCCTAAATGGTTTGAGGGGAATTGGCTGGTTACTTCTCAAGATATAGTTAATGATTCAGAAGAGCCAGTTATTTATAAAGTAAATTTCTTTAAGAATGATTCAGATTTAATTGTTGGCAATCGTGCAAAAAATTCTGAGTCTATTGGAAAAGCAATATTTGGTGAAACCTTAATCAAGGTTGTAAATGATCCTCAATCTATTAATAATCAAATTACTTATTTAAAAGATGATTTTTATATTGATTCAAGAATTACAGGGAGAAATCAAATTCAAGATAATGATACTTTTTTCGCAGATGAGCTAGTTATACAAACAGCACATAAGCCAGGTGCTTCAAGGATTAATCAGGTTGAGACCATTAGTAAATTTCAAAAATGTTCCGAAGACATATTGGAAGTTGATAATTCAATCAAACCATCAATTTGTGGAGTGCAATATGTTGCTTCTTATGGTTCAAAAGTTGGTGATCCTTCTATTCATGCTATCAAAACAAATAAATATAAATTGAAGTTTGAATTTATTGAGAGCTAGCACTAAAAAGATATTCTTCTAAGTTGTTCCTCCAAATGAAAAGATTTTCTAAATAAGGGTTGTTTATGTATTCTTGGCTCCCCTCTCCTGAAAGAATTGGTCCTGCAGACTTTGGAAATTTAATAAGGGATAATTGAGCAGCAATTGAAATATCTGCAATTGATAAATTATCTCCAACTAAATATTTCTTGTTGATCAAGGATTTTGATAAAGCTTCCAGTAATTTTTGGAGTTCTAAATTATCTTTATTAGACAAAACTACATTAGAAATTTTACTAAGATTTTCAAAAGGTAATTTATCAACAATACTTTTAACTGAAGAAGGTATTTCATCTGGAAGTAATGCAGTTCTTAGCTGTGGATTTTCTATTGCAGATTTTATTAAAGCTTTTCTACAAGTTGTAGCCATTGTAGTATCTGCCCAGTCTTCAATTAGTTTGCATTGTGCAAATAATATTGGATCCTCCGGAAAAAGTGGATTGTTTTCATTTTTTTTATCTATATATTCGCAAATAGTTGAAGAGTCATTAATAACTTGATCATTACTATCGACTATTACAGGTACTTGTTTTTGACCTGATAATTTAAAGATTTCAAATTGGCCTATTCCAGGTGTTACTTCTTCAACTCGATATTGTAGTTTTTTTGCATGAAGGGCCATTCTTGTTTTTAAACAAAAAGCACTATGCCTAAATTGATATAATGTAATCATGCTGTTTAATGTTTGTTAAAACTTAGCTAAAAAAGTAATCTATTTGTGGAGCTGATGGGCGAATTTTTCTCTAATGTTGCGAGATATCCAAAGTATTTGATATCTATCATTGTTGGAGGACTTGTTGCTTTGCTTGAACCTTTATTCAAGAATAGATCAAATCCACTCACAATAGTAGGTTTGATATCTTCTGTCTTAAGTGCTTTCATAACTGTTTATTTTGTCTTGCAAGCGATGACAAACCCAATAAATTTACAACCATAATGCCAAATAATTACCGTCTTGCAAAAGTTTCTTCTCTTTTGAAGAAAGAAATAACCCTTATTTTGCAGAATGATTTAGAAAATGATCTTATTAGAGATCATTTCGTCAATATTTCTAAGATTGATTTATCAGGTGATTTGCAACACTGTAAAATTTATATAACTTCAACTGCTCAAGAGAAAGTGAGGAAAGAAATTGTATCAAACTTGAATACTGCTAAAAGCTCTATAAGGCATAGTTTAGGAAAAAGAATTGAGATGAGAAGAGTTCCAGAGATAATTTTTAAAGACGATGTTGTTCTTGATAAAGGATTATCAGTCTTGAAACTTCTCGATGAATTAAAAAATAAAAATAAAAATCATAATGTTGAGGACAAGGATGCCAAAAGTTGATCTACCCCTTGATCAAAGAAATATAATTATTACTCGATCAAAAGAAGGGATATTGGATATAAAAAAGATATTCATAAGCAAAGGCGCTAATGTATTTGATTTACCTGCATTAAGCATTGCTGATCCTGATGATTTGAATCCTCTTGATGAAGCATTAAATCAAATAAATGATTTTCATTGGATTATTTTTTCCAGTAGTAATGGGATCAAATTTGTGGATAAAAGACTTAAATACTTTAATAGTTCATTAAAAGAATGTTCTAAAAAAACAAAAATTGCCGTAGTCGGAGAAAAAACCTCAAGAACTCTTGATGATTTTGGGATTAAGGCTGATTTCATACCTCCAGAATTTGTTGCTGAAAGTTTAATTGATAATTTCCCAGTATCTGGTTATGGACTTCGAGTTTTTGTACCAAGAGTTCAAACAGGTGGTAGGGATTTAATAGCAGATCAATTTAGAAAGGCTGGTTCTCGTGTATTTGAGGTTGCTGCATATGAAACTAGATGTCCTGACTCAATACCGGAAGAAACAATTGATATTATTTCTAATCGAAAAGTCGATGCAATTATGTTCTCAAGCGGTAAAACCGTTGTAAATGCTGCTTTTTTACTAGAAAAAAACCTTGGTAAACAATGGTTAGAATATTTTGATCAAATTAAGTTATTAACTATTGGACCTCAGACAACAAAAATATGTAATAGGATTTTTGGAAGAGTTGATTGTCAGGCACAAAAATATACTTTTGAAGGACTACTTGATGTAGCAATTAATATTTTTAATTAGAAAAATTTTTTGTATAGTTCTTTTCAACTAAATCTTTGAACCTATCAATATTGGCCTGCAATTCGTTTGTAACCATTTTTCCTAAAATATTTTCTTCCATAAACCGAGCAATCATTTTTGGTAGTTCATAAGTTATTGCTAAATTTACTGTTGTGATTTGATCAGTTTTTCTTTCGAAAACTACTGATCCTTCAGTTGGTAAACCTCCTATTGATTTCCATTTAAGTTTGCTTTTTTCAACCCTTTCTGTAATTTGAGCTTTCCATTTAAACCTAAAGCCATTAGCAGCTAAAGTCCATTCTGTTAAATCTGGTAACGTATTAGTTTCTTCGTCAACTGTTTTTACAGATTCAATCCAGCTCATCCAAAGTGACATTGAGTCTAAATCGCTCCATGTGTCCCATACATTTTCAAGAGGCGCATTAACTACTGTTATTACGTCATGTTTTAGCCAAGTACCCATTAATTAACTTACCGCAAGATTTTTTGCTAATTCGGCTTTCTTCTCTAAAATTGCGGCGGCAGCTAAATGACCACTCATTGTAGCTCCCTCCATAGAATCTATATAATCTTGTTTTGTATAACTACCCGCCATGAAGAAATTAGATATAGATGTTTTTTGATCGGGTCTGAAAGGTTCCATACCGGGAGCTTCTCTATAGAGTGATTGTGGAATTTGTACCACGTTACTCCAAAGCAATTTAAGGTTTTTTGAGGATGGGAATAGACGACGAACCTCTTTATCAATTTCTTTTGTAATTCTTTCTGTGGATCTTCCCATCCATCTATCGCCAGGAGTTAAAACACATTGGAGAAGCGATCCCATATCTTTTTTTCTATAGTCTGCTGGACTTGCTAGTGCTAAATCAGCAAAACAACTGAAAGAGGCATCAGCAGAATAAAGAAGATTATCTAGTCCAATTGGTTCGTTTCCAGTATTATCTTTTTGTAATTCAGTAACCCAACCGTCATATCTTAATTGGATTGTGGCAACAGCTACAGCTCTAAGTTTTTTTAAACCTTCAAATTCTTTAAATTGATACCATTCTTTTGGAATTATTTTTTTTATTCCAGGAACATCACAGGCAGCTAGAAATTTATCTGCAAACACTGCCTTAATTCCTTCAGGAGAAGATATTTTTAATTGATTTACTGAATAAGAGGAAGATTCTTTTTCATAAATGATTTCTTCTACCTTATGGTTAAGATGTATTTTTGCTCCTTTGTTTGTGATGTAGTCAACGATAGGTTGCGTTAACCACTTATGTGGGGAACCTTTTAAAAGATTAAGTTTTGAGGCTTCTGTTTTTGAAGCAAACATCATGAATATAGTTAGCATGCATCTTGCTGAAATATCTTTGCAATTAATAAAACCTAATGCATACGCGATAGGATCCCACATTCTTTCTAAACTTTTTTCACTTCCACCATGGTTTAAAAACCATTCTTTAAAACTAATTCTATCTAGATCTCTAATTATTTTCATTGCGCCTTCATAGTCTATCAATCCTCTAACGATTGGGCTTGTCCCTAAAGCCAAGGCATTTCTGAACTTATCTACCCAAGTGAGTTGTTCAGTGGTAAAAAAAGCTTTAAGTCCGTTGAATGGAGCACCTAAAGGGAATCTGAAGTCTAACGATTTTAAATTACCACCATTATTGATAAATAGATGAGTATGATCTTTCGGGAGTAAATTGTCTAAAGCTCCTACTTTTTTCATTAATTTAAACAGATTTGCATAATTGTAAAAAAATACATGTAAACCCATTTCTATGTGGTTGCCATCCTTATCTTCCCAACTTCCTACTTTACCTCCCCAAAATGACCTGCTCTCGTAAATTTCTACTTCGTGGCCTTCATCAACTAAATTGACTGCTGCTGTAAGACCAGCTAATCCAGAACCAACTATTGCAATTTTCACTTTTTCTTAAAATTATAACAAATCAAGTTTGGATAACGTTTGTTCTATGCATCCTATCGATTAAGTTTTTATATTATAAATAGTAGAAATCCCTTGTTTATGGAAAATGTAGAAGTTAAACAGGAAATTAAAAATTCTGATGATGGTAAAGGTATCTTAATTACGAATGATGCTATAGAACAAATTGCAAATTTATTGAAGGGCCAAAGTGATAAAAAAGCACTAAGGGTAGGAGTAAGATCTGGCGGTTGTAGTGGGATGAGTTATACGATGGATTTTATAGGAACTGATGAAATAAATCCCGATGATAAAGTTTATGATTATTCATTAAAAGCTGATCAAAGCTTTCAAGTTGTTTGTGATCCTAAAAGTCTTTTATATATTTATGGAATGCAGTTAGATTTTAGTAAGGAATTAATTGGAGGTGGCTTTAACTTTGTAAATCCCAATGCTTCTCAAACTTGCGGTTGTGGAAGTTCTTTTGCAGTTTAATTAATAATGAATAACGAAATTAATCCCATCGAAGAGGATTTTAATGCAGCTTTATCAAGATATAAAGCAGGGCAAGATTTAATTCCAATCGTTCAAGATTTTCAAAAAATTATACAGCAAATTCCAAATCATTTTGCTGCTTGGACTTGTTTATCATGGCTTCAATTACTTTTGAAAAATAATGAAGAAGCTTTGTCAGCTGCCAGACAAGCTGTTCGATTAAATCAGCAAGATCCACAAGCAAGAATGAATTTGTCTTTAGCTCTTTTGGCTACCAATAATAAAGGTGTTAGGGATCATATTGAGTTAATAAAAAAAATGTCTATGATGATGCCAGATGTGAAAAGTGAGTTGAAAGAATCTGTTGAAGACGGATTAAGTAGATATCCAGATTGGCCTGAGTTAACCAAAGTAAAAAAATGGTTGGAATTTTAAATTGTTTAAAATTTTAATTTTAAGTAATGGGCATGGAGAAGATCTATCTGGCAGTCTAATAGCTAAACAATTCGTAAAAAGTGGTTATTCTGTTGATGCTTTACCAATTGTTGGTATGGGAAACCATTACGAAAAAGAAAAAATTAAGATTATCGGTAAAACGAAGGAATTTAGAACTGGAGGAATTGGTTATAATTCTTTTAAGGGAAGACTTACTGAAATATTAGGAGGAGAAATATTTTATCTTCTAAAGAGATTATATTTAACTTTTAAAATAAGAAAAAAATATGATTATTTTTTTGTAGTTGGAGATATTGTGCCAGTTTTTTTTGCATGGGTTTGTAAGAAAGATTTTTTTACGTATCTAGTTGCTTATTCCAGCCATTATGAAGGGAAGTTGAAATTACCATGGCCTTCTAAATTTTTCTTGCTCTCACAAAAAGCAAAAAAAATATATACGAGAGATTCCCTTACAGCTAATGATTTAACTTTGCAGTTAAAAAAGAAAGTGTCTTTTTTAGGCAACCCATTTATGGATAAGTTTTTTCCTAGAAACGAAGAATTAAATAAAGATGAATTTAGTATTGGATTATTTCCAGGAAGTAGATTTCCTGAGATTTTAGATAATTTTGTTTTGATTTTAGAGGTATTAGAGGCATTGTCAGATTTAAGATATTTTCAAAAAATTCAGTTTAATTTTGCAATAATTAATGCTCTATCTTCATCAAAAATAAAGGAGATATTTCAAAAAAGAGGATGGTTAAAAATAGAAAATATAAAAGATAATAATCTCTTGAAATTCCAATATAAATTTTTAGAAGTGAATATATATTGGAATAATTTTGACAAAATATTATTGAAAAGTAGATGCTGTATTAGCATGGCAGGAACAGCAGCAGAGCAAGCGATTGGATTAGGAAAACCGGTTATTCAGATTGAAGGTAAAGGTCCACAATTTACAAAAACTTTTGCAGAAGCGCAAAGACGTTTACTTGGGAAATATGTTTTTTGTGCCAGTAATTTTAAAGATAAAAATGATCAAATCAATCAGACAATTAAATTGATCATAAAAATAATATACCTTATACAGCTAAATAAGAAGTTTATGATCTCATGTAATGAAAATGCTAAAAAAAGACTGGGTGAAAACAAAGCTTGTCTTAAAATGATTGATGATATGAATATTGTTATAAAAAATGACTAAGGAGAATAATCAAAATAAGTTAAAACAAATTATCGATAATTTGTTATTAATAAATTTATTTACAGTCATTTTTTTTGCAATATTTTTTATTTTTGCAATCATCATGCAATTTAATGGGATATTTATTTTTATTAATTTTATTCAGATAGTTTGGAATCCTCTTGTAGTTCCATTGATAACAATTCTTATTCTTGGTGCTTTAGTAAACGGTATTAATTCTTGGTGGAGGCGTAAATTGCTTTCTCAAGAAGAGGATATTTAAAATTATAATTTTTGATTTTACTGCTAATTACTTTTTGTCCTTCTAAAACAACTTTCGCTCCATCTCCTAACAATATTTTTAAAACCGCTCCAGGCACTGGAAGTAAATTAGGTCTATTAAGACATTTGCCTAAAGTCTGAGAAAATTCTTTCATTAATACTGGATTTGGTGCAACAGCATTAAATACTCCCGAATACTTTTTATCAACTAATGCTTGAATAATTAATGCACATAAATCAGTTCTATGAATCCAACTCATCCATTGCTTACCATCTCCAATTGGTCCACCTAATCCAACTTTAAATACAGGGAGCATTTTTCCTAATGCTCCTCCATCTTTCTCTAGAACAATTCCAATTCTAAAAATAACTAACCTTGAGAAAAATGGTTTTTCAGCAGCGACCGCTTCCCATTTTTTGCAAAGATTAGATAAAAAGTCTTTTCCTCCAGGACTATTTTCAGTGAATTCACTAGACAAACTTGTACCGTAATAACCTATAGCAGATCCATTTATAATGACTTTTGGGTTTATTTTTAAATCTTTAAGGGTCTTCATCATAAATTTCGTGGTGTTAATACGACTATCTTCAATCTCCTGTTTTTGTTCAGAAGTCCATTTTTTTTCTGCTATGGGTTCTCCCATTAAGTTAATAATTCCATCTGTCTCTCTTAAAATATTTAGAAGATTTTCGTTATTCCAGTTTTTTTCTTTTGATAAATCTATTTGAAAAAATTTAAACTTATTGAAATCTAAATCAAGCTTTAATTTACTAATGGGTTTTCTACTTACAATGTATATTTCATGATTTTTATTGATTAGTGTTGGTACTAATTCTTTACCAACAAATCCAGTGCAGCCAAGTAGTAAAAGACGCATATCTTATAAATGTTTATCATTTAAGGCTATTAAATTTTTTAGACGTTTGTAATTATTATTCCGGTATAAATTTTTTTCAATAGTTTTCAAACAAGTTTTTGTATAATTAATTTCAAATAACTTTCTTGAATTTATTATGACAGATTCTATTCCAAAGAAACCTCTCAAGAAAGGAAGCTTAGTTTTTATCGATAGAGAAAATTATATAAAAAGTATCGAAGCGCTAGCCAGTGATGATGATCTACCTAATTATGTCTTTGAAGGTCCTGGAGAGATTCTTTCAGTCAAAGACGAATATGCTCAGGTTCGATGGCGCAGACCTGTTCCAGATGTTTGGTTGAAATTAGATCAACTTAAAGAATATACTCAATAAAATTTTTATATCTAAAAGTTTTTATTTTTTTTCTCTATAGACATCTTTGATTGTATTCTTTTTGCTTCTTTGATCATTTCTTTGCCATCAAATAAGTAATTATCTACGTATCCTTGCGTATATCTATCAAATTCTGATAGTGCATCTTTAACTTGTGAAAAACAATGATAAAGATCAAGGCCTAAAGCTGAAATAGACTTTGGAACTATTTTTTTGTTATAAATTTTTTCAACTTTTTCTATTTTCTTTTGTGAAAGAATAATATAACTGCAAAAATTTTCCATTAGTTCGTCATCATATGGATCCGCAGATAGTTCTTTTATTTCGTTATTCAAAGGTTTAATGATTTGACTAATTAATCTATTTATCGGACTATAAATTTCTTTAATCCATGTTTCAACTTCTTTGTCTTTAATTGAAGAATTATGTTTTTTTGAATTAAATTTCTCCTCCCAATTTTCATTTAATGAATCAAATGATGAGCTGGAAAAGGAAAAACTGCTATCGTATTGTTTCTTTTTGATAGGGTCATTTAGAGTTTCCCAGGCATTTTGTATTGCAAGAAATCGTTCTTTCTTGCCGCCTGCATCTGGATGATGTTGCTTAACTAAAGAGCGATATGAAGATTTAATTTCACTTCTGGTTGCATTTTGTTTGAGACCTAATTCTTCATATAAATTTTTTTCCATTTTTATAAATTATGCATTAAAGATAACCATCTTTTCTGGCTTCAATTGAAGTATTAGATTCAAACATTGCTGTTGATAAATATCTTTCTCCAAAACTTGGAAGAATAACTATTAATCTTTTATTCATTAGTTCTTTTCTTTTGCCGATTTTTATAGTTGCTGCTAAAGCTGCGCCGCTGCTGATGCCAGATAAAAGGCCTTCTAATCTTGCTAATAAACGCCCATAATAAAATGCTTCATCGTCATCTATTTTTATAATTTCATCAATTAATTTAGTATTAAGAACTTTTGGTACGAAACCCGCTCCAATTCCTTGAATCGAATGAGATCCCGCTTTTTCTCCGGAAATCACAGCACTTTTTTTGGGCTCTACGGCATAAATTTTGCAATTTGGATTAACTTTTTTCAAAAAACGTGCACAACCAGTAATTGTTCCTCCTGTGCCTACTCCTGTAACTAGTCCATCTAAATTGTTATTGGATTGGGACCATATTTCTTGAGCCGTCGTTCTTTCATGAATATCTGGATTAGCAAAGTTTTCAAACTGATTAAATTGATAGCTATTTGTAATGGTTGAAGACAACTCATTAGCTAAATCTAAAGCTCCTTTCATTCCGTCTTTTCCTGGTGTTAGCTGTAATTCAGCTCCATATGCTCTCAACATTGCCCTTCTCTCGATACTCATCGTATCCGGCATAGTTAATATCAATTTATAGCCTTTTGCTGCAGCAACCATTGCTAATGCGATGCCAGTATTCCCACTAGTTGCTTCAATTAACGTTGTTTTATCTGGCGTTATCAATCCTTCTTCTTCAGCTTTACATAACATTGAATAAGCGATCCGGTCTTTAACGGACGCTGATGGATTGAAACTTTCTAGTTTGGCTATTATTTCTGGATAACAATCAAAATACTTTTTGATTCGATTTAATTTAACTAATGGGGTATTGCCAACCAGTGAAGTTATATCATTTGCTATTTCCATGCAGTTATTTTTTAAAATGCTAATTAATTTCTCCTAATATTCATAATAATTGTATTTAAAGATCTTTTATATAATTTTCTCAAAAGAATTTAATTTAAATAACTTCCTGAGAAAAAATATTTAGTAATATAAAAGGAAGTTTTTATTATGATTATGTATTCGTTAGAACTAAGTCTGAGATATTCACCTTTTCCACTTTCAATTCAGAAGAAAGAATTTGATGATGTTAAAAGAATTTATGATGAAATAAAAAGTTCTATGAATGAAACTTTAGAATCCTCAAACTTGATCGAATTAAGGTGTGACAAAGTGCAAGATAAATTAATTGCTGTAAAAGCTAAAGAAATCATTTCTGTTCAGATATATGAAAAATCGTCAGTAGCAGGAGGAGCTAAAAGACCAGGATTTTCTCTTAATATAGATTGAAAGAATTAATGCGAGATTCTCTTGAAAATGAAATACCTCTTATTAGATTCACAGATGTTTCTTTTTTATATCCTGGAGAAAAAGAAAATTTAATTTTTAAATGTAACTTCTCAATAAAAAAACCTGGATTTTGGATGATCGTAGGTAAAAACGGAAGCGGGAAAAGTACTCTTTTAAAATTAATTAATGGAATTATCAAACCCAGAAATGGTCTAATACACTCTAATGCAAATATTGGCATGGTGTTTCAAAACCCTGATCATCAAATATTGATGCCAAATTGTAGGAGTGAGCTTCTGATTAATATTAATCAGAATATAAGTCAAAATGAAATTAATAAAAAAATTGAATATGTGCTTGATCAGGTAGGAATGACTGGTTTTGAAAAAAGACCAGTTCATACTTTGAGCGGTGGACAAAAACAACGCTTAACTATTGCATGTGCTCTAATTAGTAATAGAAATTTTATTCTTTTAGATGAGCCTACAGCGTTGCTTGATGAAACCAGCCAATTAAAAGTTTTACAAACTATTAAAAGTCTTACAACTGACCATAAAAAACCTTTATCAGCTTTGTGGATTACTCATCGTTATGAAGAATTAACTTATGCTGATGCAGTAGCAGAGTTGAAAAATGGTTTTTTATCTAGCTGGCAAGAACCATCAAAATTTCTATATAATTAACCCTTGTACTTGTCATAAGGTACTTTAAAGAGCTAAATTCATTTTATATTCCTCGGTAGCTCAGCGGTAGAGCGATCGACTGTTAATCGATTGGTCGCAGGTTCGAATCCCGCCCGGGGAGTTCATTCCCACTGAATTAGATCTTTAGAAGACATCATGTAAAATCACATGATGTCTTTTTTAGTGATGACCTTACTTTTGTAGAGAAAGGAGAAATCATACGATCTCAGGTTACACCATATTCTTCTTTTTTATGGTCGGGAAATGGTCGGGAGATGATATTTTCATGGTCGGGAAGATTGTTTGCCGTACCATGTGTCATACCATGAGTACCATCAGTGAATAATTCAATCTTCAAATTAGTTTCAAGAATATTCATAGACCTCATGAAATCTGGAATTCTTGTAGGGTCTTTATCTATTAGGTCATAGAAGATGTCTACGAGACCCATCATTGCCCAATAATTGGCACGTTGGATCGAATTAAGGTTTCGATACTTCATAATTTTGCTAGTTTTTTTAAAAATATATGTGTTTAAAGTTCGGGCGTATCTACCTGATCTTGCCTTCGTTTATACCTTGTTATTATACCACAATTCTTCAATGATGTCAAGGGTTTTGAAGGAATTTGACCCTCAAAATCCGCACTAATTATTTCTTATCATTTTCCATCTATGGTACATATATCCCATATAGATTCCTTGCATATAATTCTTTGCACCATTTTCTAATATATTCTTTGAAAATTGATTATTGAACTTCTCACTTTCTAGTAGTTCTTTTTTCCAATCTATTTCTTCTTTCATTGAAAATTATTGCTGCTTTACTAAAGGATAAACGTCTTTACATTTTGATTTTTCGTTTTGATAATCTTTGATAGTAGTATCCCATTTTGATAAATCTGCTTCTTTCCCAGAAATATATACTTCCATTTGTGCCGAATAGTTTGCTGCTTCAATCCGACTATTGAATGAAGAATTACAAAAAAGAATACTTCCAAATTTTTCATAGTCAGTAAAATCCCTATTCGCTGCATATTCAGCATTTGCCCTTTTCTTATCTAATGCTTTATATTCCAAATCCTCAATACTAGGTTTTGGGCGTAGTAAGAATGCTTTGTAGTCAAAATCCTCAACACTAGGTCGAAGTAAGGGTTGGTTCGCTTGTGCATTTAGATATGAAAAAAGAGAAACACAAATAAGAACAACAGCAAATACTCCAATTAACCAAGTGTTAGTTTTATCCATTATTCATACTGCTACTTTTTCTCTTTTAACTATAGTTGCAACCGTTGATCTACTCATACCTAATGCTCTTCCAATAGTTCCATATCCTTCCCCTTCTTCTCTCTTTCTCATTATTTCGGCAATTTGATGTTGGTTATATTTTCTCTTCATTCCAAATTTAACTCCTCTGCTCTTTGCAACTGCTCTTCCTTCAGCAGTCCTCCTCCTGATGTTGGTTAACTCCATCTCAGCAGAGTAACCCATTACTCCAACTATTAAATTGATAATTTCTTTATTCATAGTTGTTGTATCTAATCTCCCATCAAGAGTTCTTATCTTCACTCCTTTATCAAGTAACTTATTCACTTCAACCAACATAGTGACCATAGTTCTTCCTAATCTGCTCAACTCATCAAGAATTAAGAGATCTCCTTCTTTTATTTCATCTAATAGTTTTGATAATTCTTTTCTATCTGAATAATCTGAAGTGCCAGTTATCTTGTCACCTCTTAATACCTCAACACCTGCTTCTTTTAATGACCTGATTTGCCTCTCTTGATCTTGTGCATCAGTTGAGCATCTCCAATATCCAAAAATAGTGTTCATAGTCCAATTAATCTATGCCTGTATGATAGTACATCTACACACATATACTACACACAGTCAGACAGTATTAATAATGGTCCATATGGGTGTGTGCATAGATTTGTGACTCTAAACACACTTATACCCCCTCTAGGATCGCCTGTGAGAGGTCTTAATAGAGTTCCACTTCCCAAAGTACCTTCGATTAATCTATTATTACTAATACAGATGTACTACTATTAATGATTGAAGAAGAAGAGTGGGGTTATCTCAATGACTGGGAAGAGGATCAACTAAGAAAGAAGAGAACAAAGATCTGTATGTGTTGCGATCACTTCCGTTATGCCTGTACTGTTCAATGCGTTACCTTGTTGACTTGTCCTGTACACCAGAAACTAATACCGCAAGGAGATCATCTTATAAAAGGTTGCAAATACTGGGTTAAAAGAAGAGAACTTAGGGAAGGTTGGTGTCCAGAAGTTGCTTGAACAAAAATTATCCTTATGGATCAAAACAATTAAAAGTAGCTTGATATAACAGTCGAATCATAAATATGACCTGCACTCTCAATTAATGGTTTGACTTCTGGATCTTTAAACATAGCTATTGCTTTACCTTCTTCACCCTGCTCAATGACAATTACACTGGTTGGATCATCTTTATTTACACCTTTGTATAAGCATGTCATTCCAGTTTCTTTCATCATTTTTATATTTTCTTCGCTGTCATAAACAGCAGCCCATTCTTCATAAGGGACACTAATTTTGAATGTAAAAACAGTAGTTTCAAGAGACATAAAAAAAGAAGCTAATTGCTCCTCATTTTAGATCGACTGTCAATAATATATTTTTGTTGCAGGCATTTTTAACCATGCTATATTTTTATAAAGTTGTCCCCGAGAACTTGTAACTAGGTTAGAAGCCAGCACCCCAAGCTGCGTTACAAGCTATTTAAAGTCAGCGATGACACAGCGGTAAGAAATTTATTTTCTGAGAGTTCGGGTTAAATGGAAACCTTTTAGGTGGGCGTGGTGAACTTGGGATTTTAACCACCAAAGTCATGAACTTTGATGAGCAACTGAAATATACAAATTAATCTTAAAAATATTATGAGAAAGAGTAAATCTTTCCCCGTGTTTACACGAGGTAAGTTGGTTGACGTTGCAAAATACGTTGAACCAACTGTTAAGCACAACCGTCCAACGCATGGATATGCAGTTGGTATAGTCGAACGGAATAGTGAACGACATACAGTTCTTATTCCTTATGAAGAGTTTCCTAAAGATAAAATTCCAAAGTTTTTAAATAAGGAATTTAACGTCAAACCAACTGACCATGGACTTAGGACATCTTTATCAATTCAAGACGTAAAGGATCTCAAAGAAGCCGATGAGTTGATTGCTGTTAACATGCAAAACTTTGAAAATCGAGTTAATGAGAAATTCGAGGATCTCAAAGAATGGCTTATTAGAGTTGATCTAGATTTAAATAAATTTAGAGAGGTTTTTAAAATTTGGAATGGTTACGATAACCACTCCATACCAAAGGACTAAGATACTTGACTAACGATCTCGAAAAGATAGTGAAAGAACTTTTAAAAACTTCTAAAGCTATTAAGTCCAAAAAGTGGAACTCTTTTCAAGAGCTTAGAAAACTTCTTATTCAAGAATCCCAGCTCATGATTAAGTTAGTCATGATAATGGGTTTTGACTTAAGCATCAGAAATCCATTTTTTGTAAATAGGAACGACTCCTAATCGTTTATTAAGCAAATAAATAAACTAGGGCTGCTGTAAAAAGCAGCTCTTTTTTTATAGGAAGCGTTTCATTTAACCCATCCATTCCCAAAATCGGAAGTTAAATAAATTTTTCTTTGGCTTGCTTTTTTTTCTTTCTAATTTTGCCTGCTTTTTTTGCTTAACTTTCTCTGGATCTTTTTTGTAATTATCTACAAATTCTTTAAAGTCGTCTTTCATAATTTCTCTCTTTTGAAATTATAGTAATGCATAGTTGTACCGTTTTGAGCTAAATCTTGATTTACAACATGAGAAATCATCTCCCAGCCATCATCCCCTAGTTTGTTTAAGATCTCAGGCAATGTTGGAACTTCTTTAGAAGAGAAATTATCTGACCAACCTCTAACCCTCTCACCATCAATATCCAATAGATTTATTTCTTGAGTTATGCCTCTCCCCTTGTAATCAAGTCGTAGATGTTTGTAATCCCATCTTTTTATACCTTTTGCTTGCATTGCATTAAGTAATTCCTCACGCTCTGCTTTCTGCTTAGCAATCGTTTCCTCTTTTCTTTTCTTAGCTTCTGCCTCTAATTCCTCCTTAGAAACTTGAACTTTTGGTTGTGCTGCAGCTATCGCTTTTGCGAGTGCTTCTGGATCTTTTAACTTCTCTACTCTCTCCATAGGTATTTTGCTCACTACTTTTCCATTTGAATTCTTTAATTCAAAAATATTTCCTCTTTGCCCAGATCTACTCTCTACAGGAATTTCTCTACTTGAAATCTCTTTTCTAATGAGTGCTGCTTCAATTGCAGCTTCATAATTACTGAGCATTTTTTGTATCTAAATTTAATTATCTTTTAGCATTAAAAAAATAAGAATATTTGTTTTATTAAATTTTTTTTATTTAAGTGTTTTAAAAGATCCTAAAAGTAGTGAGCATTTCATTTAATAATTTATTTTTACCGCCTTTGGTAAATCTATCTCCTCACAAGTAGTAGTAGTAATATCTTTAGGATTTTCTTCAGTGTTGTAGGAAGATTTGTTCTTATCTAAATTGATGGAGTACATACCTACAACTTCATCCCTAAATGGACTTGTTTCCGTCTCTCTTATTTTTAAAATATTATCTATTATTCTCGATTTATAAGAATATGAATAATCTCCAACTTTGTCATATTCCAAGGGATTTATTTCGTTTAAAAATTCATCATAATCATAGAGTTTTCCTGTTTTAACATCATAAATCCAAGGATAATCTTTCCACTTATCCTCAAATGATTTAGTGTTTAAATTTTTCTCAAGAGAGCAATATAAACCTTGTAATTTTGGCTTTCCAATAAATCCCATATTTAAAAATGAGATACAAATTAAAAGCGGTACAAGTATTGTGCGTTTCATTTATCTAATTTAGATATATTGTCCCAACTTGGCTTCTTACCTACTTTTTTAATTAATTCCTTTCTTTCCTCAGGAGTTAAAGGTTTATCATCAATAACCTTTTTAAAATTACTAGAACCTTCTGGATCAATTGCATTTTGCTTCTCACCAATCTGTCTAATATATTTTCTTAGCTTTTTATCTGGCAAACCAGCAACTGCTATTAAGGCAGCAAAACTAAATAAGAAACCGCCTACAAACCACAAAAATCCGTTATAACCTTTTTCTTCAGCAACATTTAAACAATATAAACCAGTTATAAAAAATACAACTAGTGAAATGATAAAAACCATAAAAAAAGGAGCTAATTGCCCCTTATTTTAGATCGACTGTCAATTATCTTCTAAAAGATTTTATGTTGGTATAGATCAGATATCCCAGAAATACAATCATTATTATTTTGTATATAGTTTCATAAGTCATCTTATAAAGTAAATAATTCCACCAACAAAAGTGCTTCCAACAAGTAGCAAGACCATTAGAAGTGCAATTAATTTTGGTAAGCTTCCAATCATTTTTTTCTATTTTTTATATTTAAAAATAAGTTTGTGTAATTCGCAATCACTAATAACAGCAAAAGAAATGTATTAATGGACATTAAAAAAGAGGGTAGTTATACCCCCTAATGTAGATCGACTGTCAATTTTTAAAAATATCAACTTTCCGTTGCCATCTCAATAACACCTATTTTCGCACAATAATCAAAAACAGCTGTACCTTCTAAACCAGAATATTCTTCTAATTTTTTTACTTTTTCTACATTTAATTGATCATTTTTTAGAGAAAGACAAAGTTGTTTCCCTTTAAAATTTTTATAAACAGGTGTTAAAGCAATTAAGACAACTAGGCACAACGAAGCAAATAAGCGTTTCATTCAAGTTAAACCTAATAACCTAAAAATGTATAGATAACGACCACAATAATAATTATTAAAACTAAAGCAAGCAGTAACTTATCTTTTAATTTTTTATTTTTTATATATTGTTTTTTGCATTCTGATATTCTTTTTTCATTTCTGGTTCTTTAGCAAGTTCTCTGACTTCGTAAGCTTTATCTTCGTATTTAAGAAGAATGTTTTGTTTGTAATCGAAGAAATCTGGATGAGATAATGCCCATTGCTTCCATTGAATCCACTCAGTAACCTTTTGATTTCTCTCCATTCTATTTTGGCTTTTAAGACCTTGGTATACTGCAATGGCATATGGATTAATAGCACCTAAAACCCCCCCAGTAACTGCATCTCCTAGAGGATCTCTTTTTGCCAATGTTGATGGTTTTACAAATACATCAAAGGTCTCCAAGAAAGCACAAACAATCTCATCTATTGTTGGCTTTGGTGGTAAAACGAGTTCAGGTATTTCTTTCTCTAGATGCTTTTGAAGCTGGTAATTAAATTCTTTATCAGTCATTTAAAAATCTCCAGTCCATTGAGTTTGTATATCATTTAGTTTTTTTGCTCTTGTCTAATACGATAATCATTAAGTTCTTTGATAGAAATACCTTTAGCATCTACTAAATAATTCATTACACAAATCCTATTTTCAAGATTATCTAGATAACTTTTGTCTTGTGAACAATAATCCCATGCTTCGTTAATAGCATCTTCATATTTTATGTCTTTCGCTTTTGGAGAAAGGTTATCTCTATAGTAAAGACCACCAAGAAATGCCAATAGTATTATTCCGAAAAA
>CACCCI010000016.1:0-22767 GCA_902544495.1 uncultured Prochlorococcus sp. | reverse complement strand
AGTTGATAAAGAAATCCTTATGATTTTAGATTGCGATCGAGAGTTGTTGATTCCTTTTTTATCAACCATGATCGTTTGATTTTTTACTAAATCAAGGGATGAAACATATTCCATTTTCTCTCGTACTTCTCTAGATCTATCAGTGAATAAACCTGATTGCAAAATAAATGAAGTGAATAAGTATGGCCCAATTATGATAGTTATTAATATTTCTTTGAACGAATTTTTATATCTTATTAATGACCAAGATAAGCCAAAAGATAATAATCCAAGAACTATAAATGTATTTTCCTTGATATTAAAGTTAATTGAATCTTTAACGAAAAAATAATATGTGAAAGTTAGAGCAAATATAGATAATGGTATTATTTTTGAAGTTATAAATATAAAAAATCGACTATATCTATATGAATTGAATAAATATTTTATTCCTACAAAAGTATTTAATGAAAGAATAGATGAGATTTGTAGAGCATAGTAAGGCGTTTTTGTAGAGAACATGCTAAGAGTTGCTACTAAAATGATGGGGAAAACAGCAAGTATATATTTATTCTCTTTATTTTCAGAAATAATGTTAGTTGTACCAATAATTGCGAAAAAACTCCATGGCAGAAATGTTACAGGAATATTCCAGAAATAATAATAGAAAGGATTTGTAAAAGTATTTTTACTTGATAGAAAGTTAAACTTTTCAACTAAGTAAAAAATAATATTTTTGTCTAAATAAGGGTTGATAGAAAACATCCAGAATAAAAAAGGAATAAATCCAATTAGTAGTCCTAACCAGAAGAATTTGATAAATAAAAAATTTTTTTTTAAGAAAATATATGGTATGAGTGAGAATAATGGTACAAAAACTAAAAAAGTTTTCATCATAAAAGCTAAACCAATCCAAATTCCAAAAAGCAGAATATAGTATTTGTTATTTTTATTTTTTATCTTGACTAAAGCTAATACTCCAACCGTTACCAAACATGAATAAATAATGTCTTGAGTGGCTAGGTGTGAGTAGTCAAACCATAGATATGTAGTAGCAAGGATTAGTGGTGATATAATTGCATATTTTTTATTAAATAATTCTTCATGTAATTTATAAGTTGTAAATAGCATTAATATTGAAGCGACTGTTGTTGGTAGATATGCATAAAAAATATTTCTTCCAAATAAGTCTTGTGACTTTGCTATTAAAAACTGTAATCCTATTGTTCTATCTAAAACATATTCATCCCACCAAAGTGGTATTGTCCAGTTACCTTTTTCTAATATCCATCTAGCTTGTAGTGCATAAAAACCTTCATCAAACGCAATATAACTTCTTTTACCAAAATAAAATACAAGAGGAATAAAAACAAATAATTTAAAAAGATATTTAAATTTTAAAATTTTATTAACCATTTTAATTTGCTTTGTAAGTGCCGATAATTGGAATTGAACCAATGACCTACTGTTTACGAGACAGTTGCTCTACCGCTGAGCTATACCGGCTAAATTAAATATTGAATTTTTCATATAGACTTAATCTTATAATTGAAAGAATTTATGTCAAAAATAGATCCTGAATTGAAAAAGAAATTATTAAAGGAATCCCAAGCTCCTTTCAAGGGATTGAGAAGAATATTGTGGATAGCTTTTAGCGGTTCTGCATTTTTGGGACTTATAATAATGCTTTCCAGAATTTCAAATGGAAATGAAATACAGCAAAATAACCTTCTCATACAGTTGGGTGCTTGTGTAATATTTCCTACTTTATTATTCTTTGACAGAGATAAAGCTTAGTAAGCTAGATGATTAATTATTGTGATAAGGTTCTCTTTTTGGTGACAAATTTGAATGCTTCAATTACATCTCCTTCAATCCATGAAGAGAATTTATCGCAGCCAACTCCACATTCAAATCCTGTATTTACTTCTTTAACATCATCTTTAGACCTTTTCAGTGAATCTAAATTACCTTCAAAAATCACTTTATCTGATCTAATAACTCTAAGGGAACAATTCCGTTGTAATTTGCCAGTTTGTATAAAACAGCCTGCTATAGATCCTTTACCAACTGCGAAAGTAGCTCGAACTTCTGCTTTTCCTAAAGATTCTTCAATAAGATCAGGTTCAAGTAGTCCTTCCATCGCCAACTGAATATCTTCTAAGAGTTTATAGATTACTTCATATTCTCTTATGTCAACGTCATTAGCATCAGCTGCTTTCTTTGCACCAGATGCTAATGATGTGTTGAACCCAATGATTACTGACCCAGATGCAGCAGCGAGATCTATATCTGTCTCAGTTATTTCTCCAGGAGCAGAAAGTAGAACTCTCACTTGAACTTCATTTTTTGGTAATTGTTCTAGTGATCCTAATATAGCTTCAACACTACCTTGAACATCAGCTTTAAGAATTAGATTTAACTCTTTTAGTTCTCCATCATTTGCTTGAGTTGATAAGGATGATAAGCTGACTCTTCTGGAGGCCATTTGTTGAGCTAATTTTGTAGCTCTGGCATCAGTTGCCCTTTCTCCGACAATGGCTCGAGCAGTTTTCTCATCAGGGTAGACTTCGAATTCATCTCCCGCTGTGGGTACTTCACTGAATCCTAACGCTTCTACTGGGAATGATGGTCCTGCTTCTTTTATTCTAGTACCATGTTCATCTACCATTGCTCTGATTTTTCCTAGAACTGAACCCGCTGCTAATACATCTCCAGATTTTAAGGTCCCATTTTGTACTAACAAAGTAGCCACAGGCCCTTTTGCTTTGTCTAGGTGGGCTTCAATAACAGTACCTTTTGCAAATCTATCAGGGTTAGCTTGTAGATCTTCTACTTCTGAAACTAATAAAATCATTTCGAGTAATTTATCAATATTTTGTTTTTTGATAGCACTTACTGGAACCATCACTGTATCTCCTCCCCAATCTTCAGCAATTAAATCTTTTTCTGATAATTCCTGCTTTACTCTTTCTGGAGATGCTCCTTCTTTATCAATTTTATTTATTGCAACAACAATTGGTACTTTTGCAGCTCTTGCATGACTGATAGCCTCAAGTGTTTGAGGTCTGCAACCATCATCTGCAGCAACTACAAGAACAGCTACATCAGTAACCTTTGTACCCCTTGCTCTCATTGCAGTAAAGGCTTCATGACCAGGTGTATCAAGAAAAGTTAATTTTTTCTTTTTGGATTCATGTTCAAATTCAACTTGATAAGCTCCTATGTGTTGAGTAATACCCCCTGCTTCCCCAGAGGCTACTCTTGATTCTCTGATGGAATCTAAAAGACTTGTTTTGCCATGATCTACATGACCCATTACTGTAATAACAGGTGGTCTTCTTATAAGATTATCAATATCTCCAGATTCAATCATATCTACTGTTTTCTCAGCAGCTTCTTGGATATCATCTTGTAAAACAGGCACACCAAATTCTTCTGCTACTGTTTCGATAGTCGCTAAATCAAGTGATTGAGTAACAGTTGCAGTTATTCCTTTAAAGAAGAGAGATTTGATTATTTCAGAACTTTCAAGACTTAATTTATCGGCTAATTCTTGAACTGTTAAATTATCTTCGGGTACTATTATCATTTCAGGTCTAACTTGTTTGGCTTCTTTAGCAGCCTTTAACTCCATAGCTCTTCTTTTTTGTCTTTGCCTAGTTGTTTCTTTTTTCTTCTTTTTAAATTGTTTTATAGTTTTTTGAGATTTTGATTCATCAGACTTTTCTTTCTTTGGACGTGCCAAACTGGCTGATAAGATTGAAATCTTTTCGCCTGAATATCCACTAGTTTCGGATGTTAATGAATCTTCATTTTCGCCAATGATATGAACTTTCTGTCTTTGTTTTTGGGGATTTTTGCTTCTTAATGCTTCTAGTTTTGCGCTGTCGTCCCAGTCTGTCTTTCCTGGTTTTTTTGAATTATTTGAAAATGTTCTATGGGGTGGCTTTTTTGAACTAGGGGAAGCATGTAGACGATTATTTGGAGCTTTCGCCTTCTGTTTTGTTGTCTCAATATTTTGTTTTTCGTTATTTTTAATAACTTGTTTGTCATTCTCCGATTTGTTGGTTTTTTGAAGCTGTAAGAGTTCATTAGGTGATACTGGCTTTCTAATTCCAGGTGACTTTTGACCATTGAATTTAGAGCTATGTCTATTGGGCATACCAGGTCTGTTAGGAGCATCAGTCCTACTTATGTTGGCTTGTCTATTGAAAGATCCAGGTTTACTTTGATCAGATGGTTTATTTCTTAATCCAGGCCTATTGTTCATGCCAGGTCTGGTGGGAGAACCAGTCCTTGTTGTATTGGCTTGTCTATTGAAAGATCCAGGTTTACTTTGATCAGATGGTTTATTCCTTAATCCAGGCCTATTGTTCATGCCAGGTCTGTTAGGAGCAGTTTGTTTAAAAGAAATATTTTGTTTATTATTACGCTGATTGAGTCCATCTCTTCTTATTGGAGCCCCTACGAGTTCGGGGGGAGAAGTTTTGTTATTAATACTATTTGTTTTAGATTTGTTCGAATTTTGATCAGGTTTGTTTGATATTTGTCTTTTTTCCCCTGAACTGGAGAACTTCTGGGAAGATGCATTAGGTTTAACATTATTTTGTATATTTTTAGGCTTAGCAATAAGTTGAATAGGGGGTTTCGCAGGACTTTTTGTAGGTGGGGTTGCGTTATTGCGGAAAGTTTTTTTATCTTGATTAAAATTTTGTGAGGCTTTATTGGTTATGGTTTGATTTTTAAGATTTGCTTGAGATTGTGAACTGTTGGCAATTGACGGTTTATTGAGATTTCTAGGTGAATTTGAAATTATTTTTAGATTCTCAGGTTTATTAAGAGGTTTTATCAATAATGGCTTATTGTTTGAATTATTTTTAAGAGGTTTCTCTTTCATAGAGGACATTACTGAAGATTTTTCTTCTTTATTTTGTTTATAATTATCATTTTTAATAGAAGGTTTCTTAATAGAGAGTATTTTTTTATCTGAATTTTTTTTATTAATAAGATTCTTTATTTTTTTTGCTTCCTCTGCACTAATTGAACTGCTATGACTTTTTACTGTAATTGAAAGTTTTTGAGCGGCATCCAATATATCTTTATTGTCCAGATTTAAGTCTCTGGAAAGTTCGTAGATTCTGATTTTATCGCTGATAGTCATTTAATCTGGTTTGAACTCTTTTTAGAAATTAAAGAGGATTTAGTTTAATTATATTCCCTGATTGGAATAGTCATTAGTAGCTTGAAATTTCTTTTTCAAAAATATCAATAAATTCAGGTTCTAGAGATGTTTTTAAAGCTTTTTGAAGCTTTTTTTTAATCTTTGAATCTGAGCAACATTTTTTTGACTTGCAAATGTATGCTGATCGCCCCATCCCCCTTTGAAACATAATACCTTGATTATAATCTTTAGTAATCTTGATAAGATTTTTTCTGTCATATGTTTTTCTACATGAAATGCATAAACGCATAACAGGGGCTTTTCTTATCAACGTTTCCTCTCCTCTTTGGCAGATATTTCATCATCTTGAACATTCTCTAATTGATCTCTATCTGAGAAGGTCTCTTCTTGATATGTTTCTTGTCCATATTCTTCATCATCTTCAGGAAGGGGATAAAGCTCTCTTAATCTTGCATCTTCTGCAGCACGCTCAGCTTGTTCTGCTTCTAATCTAAGCTCAGCTTCTCGCTGTAGATTCTCTTCATCTTCCCTTTGAATGATTAACTCAGAGACTGCAGCATCCTCAGCTTCCTGATCGTATTCATGTGAGTTTTTAACATCAATCTTCCAACCAGTTAATCTTGCTGCAAGTCTTACATTTTGTCCTTCTCTACCAATTGCAAGACTTAATTGATCAGGAGGAACTAGTACGTGCGCGTGTTGACCTGCTGGGTCTACAAGTCTCACGAGATCTACTTTCGCAGGACTTAAAGAGTTTAAAATATACTGTACTGGGTCGGAAGACCATTTAATAACATCAATTTTTTCTCCTCTTAATTCATTCACTACTTGTTGGATTCTTGCTCCTCTCGCCCCAATACAAGCACCTACAGGGTCTACTTCTTGTTCGACACTATCAACAGCTACTTTTGTTCTTGGTCCAACAGCTCTTGAAGGAGGATTAGCTTCTCTTGAAACAGCGACAATTTTTACCGTACCTTCTTGGATTTCCGGGACTTCATTTTCAAATAAATAAACGACTAATCCAGCATTTGCTCTGCTTACAAAAAGTTGTGGTCCTTTTCTGGCTATTTCGCTAACTTCTTTCAAGAATACTTTGAAAGTTGCATTGGCTCTATAATTATCGTTTGGTAATTGATCTCTTTTTGGAAGTTCAGCCTCTACTTCAGGCCTACCAATACCTGAACTAACTCCCATAATTACTGATTGTCTCTCAAATCTTATAACTCTTGCAGTTAGAACAGGATCTTCCAAATCTGCAAATTCTTCTTGGATCATTTTTCTTTGTTGATCTCTTAATTTTTGGGCTAAAACTTGCTTTGTTGTTGAAGCAGCCATTCGCCCAAAATCCTCTTTTTCTGGAGTAACATCTAAAACAACTGTGTCACCTATTTGAGCATCATCAGCCACTTGTTTCACTTCTATTAAAGATATTTGATGATCTTCGCTTTCAACTTCTTCTACAATTATTTTACTTGATAAGATCCTATAACCCTCCTCGTCTAGGTCTAGGCCAACATCAAAATTACTAAAGTATTCTTCATCGAATGGATCTTCGTTAACTCCAATATAAAATGTTTTTCTATATTTTTCGTAACCTTTTAATAAAGCTTCGCGCAAGGCAGCTTCAACGATATTAGGAGGCAGCTTTTTTTCCTCACTAATATCTTCAATGAGATTGTTTAAACCTGGGAGAATAACTAATGCCATCTATGATGGGAAAATTGAATAACGGTGGGAAAATTAATCTTTTAATGTACAAAGACTAATCTTTAATACTTCGTCAGAAGGGATTTTTTTAATCTTACCTTTTATGTTAATGGCTAAATAATCTTTAGACTTTTCATAAAGTAAACCACTCAAAAATTGTATTTTTGAATTCTTCTGGTTTAATTCAACATTAACTGGAAAACCCTTAAAAGTTTTGAAGTCTCTTTCTGAGGTTAATTCATCACTGACCCCTTGACTACTAATTTCTAACACATATGAACAATTTAAAAGATTTGAATTTTCTATTTCTTCAGATGCTGGGGTATTAAATAGGGCACAATCATCAAGTGAAATATCGTCACCATTAGTTTTTTTTATAGTGATTTCTATAACTATTGGATTTTTATTAGTTTTTATAATTAAATTACAGATTTCGAAATCCCATAAAATGGCAACATTTGTTAAAAGACTTTTTAGCTTATCTTTGTTTTCTTTATTCAAATCTATATGAATTGATTTAAATAATTCTTACACATAATAAATTTTTTTTTATAAAAAAATTTAAAAATTTGTATTTTACGGAAGTAAACAAAAAAACAACAGTAACAAATTTCTTCAATTAGATTGATAGGATAATCCCAAAAAAGCATTAAACAAATGATGTCTCACAAGATTAAATTTATGAATTTAATCCAAACATTCATTATTGTTGGTTTTTGTTTAGTTAATTTCTCACAAACACTTCCAGTTTTAGCTTTGTCTTATGAAAGTCATAATTTTGTTTCATCTGCAGTAAAGAATGTTGGTCCTGCAGTTGTAAAAATAGATACTGAGAGATTAGTGGAAAGGCAACAATTTGATCCCACTTTACTTGATCCTTTATTAAGGGATTTATTAGGGGAGCAAGGAATTACGCCTGAGAGAGAAAGAGGCCAAGGCTCTGGAGTTATAATTAATGAAGATGGATTGGTTCTTACAAATGCTCATGTTGTAGAAAGAGTTGATGATGTTTCAGTAACTTTGGCAGATGGAACTATTTGCGATGGCCAAGTTTTGGGAACTGATGTAGTAACTGACTTAGCTTTAGTAAAAATTAAGGATTCAACTTATTCCAGTTTTGCTCCACTTGGAAATTCTGAAGATCTTGAAGTTGGAGATTGGGCAATAGCTCTTGGTACACCCTATGGCCTAGAAAAAACAGTTACATTAGGTATTGTTAGTAGCTTACACAGGGATATTAATAGTCTAGGTTTTTCAGATAAAAGGCTTGATCTTATTCAAACTGATGCAGCAATAAATCCAGGAAATTCTGGAGGACCTCTAATTAATTCTAATGGTGAGGTAATAGGAATAAATACACTTGTAAGAAGTGGCCCTGGAGCAGGTCTAGGGTTCGCAATACCTATTAATCTTGCCAAAAGTGTTTCTAATCAGCTTCTTAACAATGGGGAAGTAATTCATCCATATTTAGGTGTTCAATTGATTTCTTTGAATCCTAGAATTGCAAAAGAACATAATCAGGACCCCAATGCACTTGTTCAATTGCCTGAAAGGAGCGGAGCTTTAATTCAATCAGTCATTCCTAATAGTCCAGCTGAAAAAGCTGGTCTAAGAAGAGGAGATCTTGTAATAGCAGCAGAAAATATCACTATAAAAGAGCCTAAAGCTTTGCTAGATGAAGTAGAAAAAGCACAGATAGGCAAGGCATTTCTTCTGAATGTTTTAAGAAATGACGAAGAGATTCAAATAAATATCAAACCTGAACCTCTCCCAGGTTTGACATAAATCACTGATTGAAATTTAATAATCTATAAACTAAAAAAAAGATTTTGGATTCACAAACTCAAATGAAACAGGTAGTTGCTGATGCGGCAATTAAGGAAGTGAAGAGTAACATGGTTCTCGGATTGGGATCTGGATCTACAGCAGCGCTCATGATAAAAAGTCTAGCTAATGAAATTCGTTCTGGAAAACTGAAAAATATAAGGGGTGTTGCAACTTCTTTTCAATCAGAAGTTTTAGCTCTTCAACTCGATATCCCTCTAATCGATTTAGCTTCTGTCTCTCAAATCGATCTAGCTATTGATGGCGCAGATGAAGTTGATCCTGAATTTCAACTAATAAAAGGAGGAGGCGCCTGCCATGTAAGAGAAAAGTTAGTGGCATCTAAAGCTAATCTATTGATGATTGTTGTTGACGAAACTAAACTCGTACAAAATTTAAATCAATCTTTTCCTTTACCTGTAGAGGTCCTTCCAAATGCTTGGAAGCAAGTTCAGGGGGTGATTTCAGAAATGAATGGCAGTTCTACTTTAAGAATGGCTACTAAAAAAGCTGGCCCAGTTGTGACTGATCAAGGCAACTTGATTCTTGATGTATTGTTTAATGATGGTATTAAGAATCCAAAAGAAATTGAAATTAGTATTAACAATATTCCAGGAGTATTAGAAAACGGATTATTCGTTGATCTTACAGATAAAGTATTAGTTGGTAAAATTGAAAACGATAATCCAGTTGTTTACTCTCCGGCAAAAGTTGGCTAATCATTAAATCTTATTTGTACTGAATTAGCGTGACTATGTAGCCCCTCACTGTTCGCAAGATTCATAATATCAAGACTATTTACTTTTAAACTTTCTTCACTAAATTCTATTATTGAGGTGTTTTTCATAAAAGTTTCAACTCCCAAAGAACCACTAAATCTTGCATTCCCTGATGTTGGCAACGTATGATTTGGACCAGCGAGGTAATCTCCAACAGCTTCTGGAGTCCATTTCCCTATAAATATTGCTCCTGCATTTTCTATATGTTCAACAAATTTATTAGGATTAAAAGCTAAAATTTCTAAGTGCTCTGGAGCAAAAATGTTGCTAAGTTCAATACAAGATTCATAATTATCGCAAATAACAATTAATCCCCAGTTTTTTATTGATTGCAAGCAAATTTCTTTTCTTGGATGATCATCTATCTTTTTATAAATTTCTTCTGAGACTTCCATAGCCTGGACTTTTGATGTAGTTAGAAGTATTGAAGAAGCAAGAGGATCATGTTCTGCTTGTGCTAGTAAATCAGAAGCTATTAGTTTACTTTGAGCAGTTTGATCTGCAATGATTAATATTTCACTTGGACCCGCTAAGGAATCAATTCCAGTAGAGCCATAAATTAGTTTTTTAGCAGTAGTTACGTAAATATTCCCTGGACCGGAAATAACATCAACTTTATCTATTGTATTAGTTCCAAATGCTAAAGCACCAATTGCTTGAGCTCCTCCAACTCTAAAAACTTTATTGATTCCTGATAAGTAAGCTGCAGCTAAAACAGTTTTGTTTATTTTACCTTCATTATTTCCAGGAGATACCATTATAATTTCCCCTACTCCTGCTACTGATGCAGGTATGGCGTTCATTAATACAGTACTTGGATAAGCTGCTCTACCTCCAGGGATATAAATACCTGCCCTCTTTACTGGTCTCCATCTTCTTTGGACTATATCCCCATGTTCACCTTTTATGGTAAAAGATGATGGAATTTCTTTTTCATGAAATTTCTTAATTCTATTTTGTGCTAACTTAAGTGAGCGCTTTAAATTACAATCAATTTCATCCCATGCATTTTTTAAATCATTTGCATCTACTTGCATGGGGTTAGGATTAAAACCGTCAAATTTTCTTGTGTATTTTTCTACAGCTACGTCGCCATAAGTTTTTACCTCTTTAAGAATTTTTTCAACAACTTCATTTATGTTGTTGTTGTTTTCCACATTTGTACGAGTAGAAATTCTCTTTAATTCTTGAATAGCTTCTTGTTTATTATTAATGATCTTCATATCTTTAAGTTTTCAAATTTAAAGGCTTGAAACCTATATTTATAAACCTAATTTAAATTATATATTATTGATTAGTAGCCGATTTATTTGGTATGATAATAATCTTCTATATATTTACCCTCTGTGGCCAATAACAAATCAGCAAAAAAGAGAATACAAATTGCCGAAAGAAATCGCTTAATTAATAAATCATACAAATCTACAGTTAGAACTTTGACAAAAAAAACTTTAGAATATTGTACAAAATATAAAAAAGACCCTAGTGCGGATAATGAAAATTTAGTAAAAACAAGTCTAAATGCAGCTTTTAGTTTAATTGATAAAGCAGTTAAGAAAAATGTTCTACATAAGAATAATGGGGCTAATAGAAAATCAAAGATCAACAATATTGTTAAAATCACTCTAACGACAAAGTAAGAAGACAGGTCACAATTATGAGCGATATTGAACTCATAGACTCCCACTGCCATTTAATATTCGATAATTTTGAGAAAGATCTTGAAGATGTTGTAAATAGATTACGTACGAAAGGTATCAAAAAATTAGTTCATGCTTGTTGTGATTTAACAGAGATTCCTAAGCTAAGAAAAATATCTCATGCGTTTAATGAAATTTATTATTCAGTAGGTTTGCATCCGTTAGAAGCTAAACAATGGGAGCAAAGGTCTCAATCCCTTTTAAGAAAATCAGCTTTAGAAGATAGAAGAGTTGTAGCTATTGGGGAATTAGGACTTGATTTTTTTAAGTGTGAAAATAAAGCTCAGCAAATTGATGCTCTCATTCCACAAATGGAGTTAGCTTGTGAACTTGACTTACCTGTAATTATTCATTGCAGAGATGCCGCATATGCAATGATCGAAATATGTAATGACCTTTATAAAAAAGGTAAATGCCCTAAGGGTGTACTTCATTGTTGGACTGGTACCCCGAAAGAAATGGAAAAATTTTTGGACCTTGGTTTTTATATTAGTTTTAGTGGAATAGTGACTTTCCCAAAAGCACGTGATATTCATGAGTGTGCCAAAAAAGTCCCTAATGATAGATACTTAATTGAAACTGACTCACCCTTTTTAGCCCCTGTTCCTCATAGAGGTAAAAGAAATGAACCTGCTTTTGTCGAAAATGTTGCTAATTTCATGGCAGAGTTAAGATCTACGGATTTAATAACAATTGCTAAAGAGTCAACTAAGAATGCTGAAGATTTGTTTAAATTTGACTTGTAAATTCGACATCTGAACTGTTAGTATATGGAATTACTGGAAATTTTTCTTAATTTTTTAGTTTTAACTTTCTCAGTTAATGGTTTTATAACCTTTTGCCTCAATTTTTTAGTATTTTATTAAGTTGATTTTTGTTGAAATCGATATTAAATAATTGATTTCATAATAAAGAAAAGTTAAACAATTAATTATTGAGTAAATTTAAAGTAAATAGTAAATCTCACATAATCTCAGGTTTCTTGGATGAGCAGTAGCGCTTTACAGGTAGCAAAAACAGCTACTTATCTACCAGATTTAGTTGAAGTACAAAGAGCAAGCTTTAAATGGTTTTTGGAAAAGGGTTTAATAGAGGAATTACAAAATTTTTCTCCAATTTCTGATTACACAGGTAAATTAGAGTTACATTTTATTGGCGAAGAGTACAGGTTAAAAAGACCAAGACATGATGTCGAAGAAGCAAAAAGAAGAGATGCAACATTTGCTTCTCAAATGTATGTAACTTGCAGGTTAATTAACAAAGAGACAGGGGAAATTAAAGAACAAGAAGTATTTATTGGAGAATTACCATTAATGACTGAAAGAGGGACTTTCATCATTAATGGTGCTGAAAGAGTAATTGTTAATCAAATTGTTCGCAGTCCAGGAGTTTATTTTAAAGATGAATTGGATAAAAATGGTCGAAGAACATACAACGCTAGCGTTATCCCGAATAGAGGTGCATGGTTAAAATTTGAGACTGACAAAAATAATTTACTTTATGTGAGAGTTGATAAAACTAGAAAAATTAATGCTCACGTTCTTATGAGAGCAATGGGTCTTTCAGATAATGATGTGATTGATAAAATTAGACATCCAGAGTTTTATCAAAAATCAGTTGAATCTGCTAATGACGAGGGTATAAATTCAGAAGATCAGGCATTACTTGAGCTATACAAAAAGCTACGTCCTGGTGAACCACCCTCAGTCTCTGGCGGACAACAGTTATTACACAGTAGATTTTTTGATCCCAAAAGATATGATTTAGGCCGAGTTGGGAGATATAAAATAAATAAAAAATTGAGACTTACCGTCCCAGACGAAGTGAGAACACTTACCCATGAAGATGTTCTCTCTACGATTGATTATTTAATTAACCTAGAATTGGATATTGGTGGCGCTAGTTTGGATGATATTGACCATCTTGGTAATCGAAGGGTTAGATCTGTAGGAGAACTTCTTCAAAATCAAGTCAGGGTTGGACTTAATCGTTTAGAGAGAATTATCAAAGAAAGAATGACTGTAGGAGAAACAGATTCTCTAACTCCAGCTCAACTAGTTAATCCCAAACCTTTGGTTGCTGCAATCAAGGAATTTTTTGGCTCCAGTCAACTAAGTCAGTTCATGGATCAAACTAATCCATTGGCTGAATTAACACACAAGAGAAGAATCTCAGCATTAGGTCCAGGAGGTTTAACTCGAGAAAGAGCAGGTTTTGCTGTAAGAGATATACACCCTTCACATTATGGAAGATTATGTCCTATCGAGACTCCTGAAGGTCCTAATGCAGGACTTATAAATTCTTTAGCTACCCATGCGAGAGTTAATGAGTATGGTTTTATTGAAACACCTTTTTGGGAAGTTAATAACGGTAAAGTTAATAAAGAAGGTAATCCTATTTATCTTTCTGCTGATTTAGAGGATGAGTGTAGGGTGGCTCCAGGAGATGTCGCGACTGACAAGGACGGCAATATAATCGCAAATCTAATACCAGTGAGATATAGACAGGATTTTGAAAAAGTTCCTCCTCATCAAGTTGATTACGTTCAACTTTCTCCGGTTCAGGTAATTTCAGTTGCTACTTCACTTATACCTTTCTTGGAACATGATGATGCTAATAGAGCTCTAATGGGATCAAATATGCAACGCCAAGCAGTTCCATTGCTCAGGCCAGAACGTCCTCTAGTTGGTACAGGTTTAGAATCACAAGTTGCTAGGGATTCGGGGATGGTTCCCATAACAAAAGTTAATGGAACAGTATCTTACGTAGACGCTAATGAGATTGTCGTTAAAGATGAGCAAGGCAATGAACATTTTCACTATCTTCAGAAATATCAAAGATCAAATCAAGATACTTGCCTAAACCAAAGACCTATAGTGAAAATTGGAGATAGAGTTATATCTGGGCAGGTTTTAGCAGATGGATCTGCATGTGAAGGGGGGGAAATAGCCCTTGGCCAAAATGTTTTAATTGCTTACATGCCATGGGAAGGATACAACTATGAAGATGCAATTCTTGTGAGCGAGAGGATGGTAACTGATGATTTATATACTTCAGTACATATTGAAAAATATGAAATTGAAGCAAGACAAACAAAGCTAGGACCTGAAGAAATCACTCGAGAGATTCCCAATATCTCAGAAGAAAGCTTGAATAATCTTGATGAGATGGGAATTATTAGGATTGGTGCTTTTGTCGAGAGTGGAGATATTCTTGTAGGGAAAGTGACTCCCAAAGGGGAATCAGACCAACCACCTGAAGAAAAACTGTTAAGAGCTATTTTTGGTGAAAAGGCTCGAGATGTTAGAGACAATTCCTTGAGGGTACCTAAAACTGAAAAAGGTAGGGTTTTGGATGTTCGTATTTATACTAGAGAACAAGGGGATGAATTACCTCCAGGAGCCAACATGGTTGTTAGAGTTTATGTAGCTCAGAGAAGGAAAATTCAAGTTGGCGACAAAATGGCTGGGAGGCATGGAAATAAAGGTATTATTAGTAGAATTTTACCAAGAGAAGATATGCCTTATTTACCAGATGGAACGCCAGTAGACATAGTTCTCAATCCTTTAGGAGTTCCAAGTAGGATGAACGTAGGTCAAGTTTTTGAATTATTGATGGGTTGGGCAGCCTCCAACTTAAATTGCCGGGTTAAAGTTGTTCCATTTGATGAAATGTATGGACCTGAAAAATCACATCAAACTGTTCAAGCATTTTTAGAGGAAGCTTCAAAACAGCCAGGTAAATCATGGGTATACAATCCTGAAGATCCTGGAAAATTATTACTTAAAGATGGTAGAACAGGGGAACCCTTCGATCAGCCAGTTGCTGTTGGATACTCTCACTTCCTCAAATTGGTCCATTTGGTGGATGATAAAATTCATGCCAGATCTACGGGTCCTTACTCTTTGGTTACACAGCAACCATTAGGAGGTAAAGCTCAGCAAGGAGGACAAAGGCTTGGAGAAATGGAAGTTTGGGCTCTTGAAGCTTATGGAGCAGCTTATACTCTGCAGGAATTGTTAACAGTTAAATCTGATGATATGCAAGGAAGAAATGAAGCGCTCAATGCAATCGTAAAAGGGAAACCGATTCCAAGGCCTGGTACTCCTGAGTCATTTAAAGTTCTTATGAGGGAATTGCAATCTTTAGGCTTGGATATAGGTGTTTATACAGACGAAGGAAAAGAGGTAGATTTAATGCAAGATGTCAATCCGAGAAGAAATACTCCATCGAGACCGACTTATGAATCACTCGGAACCTCTGAATATGAGGAAGATTAAATACCCAATCAAAAACCTTTTAATTTAAATTCACCAAAAATGACAAACAGCAACTTAAGAACTGAAAATCACTTTGATTACGTCAAAATTTCAATAGCTTCTCCGCAAAGAATAATGGATTGGGGTCAGAGGACATTACCCAATGGACAAGTAGTTGGTGAAGTTACAAAACCTGAAACTATCAATTACAGGACACTTAAACCAGAAATGGATGGATTGTTTTGCGAAAAGATTTTTGGGCCATCTAAAGATTGGGAATGTCATTGTGGAAAGTACAAAAGGGTTAGACATCGCGGCATTGTTTGTGAGAGATGTGGGGTTGAAGTAACTGAAAGTAGAGTCAGAAGACATAGGATGGGCTATATAAAACTTGCTGCGCCAGTCTCCCATGTTTGGTATTTGAAAGGAATCCCGAGTTACGTTGCAATACTTTTGGATATTCCGCTTAGAGACGTAGAACAAATAGTTTATTTTAACTGTTACGTTGTTTTAGACCCAGGTGATCATAAAGACCTCAAATATAAGCAACTACTCACTGAGGATGAGTGGCTGGAAATTGAAGATGAAATTTATGCTGAAGATTCAACTATCGAAAATGAACCTTTCGTTGGAATTGGTGCTGAGGCTCTGAAGCAATTACTTGAGGACCTTGATTTAAATCAGGCTGCTGAAGAACTTAGAGAAGAAATTTCTCATAGCAAAGGGCAAAAGAGGGCAAAACTTATTAAAAGAATAAGAGTTATTGATAATTTCATTGCAACTAATGCAAAACCAGAATGGATGGTTTTAGATGCAATCCCAGTTATACCTCCTGATCTTAGACCTATGGTTCAGCTTGATGGAGGGAGATTTGCAACTTCAGATTTAAATGACTTATATAGAAGAGTTATAAATAGAAATAATAGACTAGCTAGGCTTCAAGAAATTTTGGCTCCTGAAATAATCGTAAGAAATGAAAAAAGAATGCTTCAAGAAGCCGTTGATGCTCTTATTGATAATGGAAGGAGAGGTAGGACTGTTGTTGGAGCAAATAATAGAGCCCTTAAGTCCTTAAGTGACATAATTGAGGGAAAACAAGGAAGATTTAGACAGAATCTACTAGGAAAGCGTGTCGACTATTCGGGAAGATCTGTAATAGTTGTGGGTCCTAAACTAAAAATGCATCAGTGTGGCCTCCCAAAAGAAATGGCGATAGAGCTCTTTCAACCATTTGTAATTCATAGATTAATACGACAAAATATTGTGAATAATATTAAAGCTGCAAAAAAATTAATACAAAAAGCCGATGACGAAGTTATGCAGGTGCTTCAAGAAGTTATTGAAGGTCATCCAATTCTCTTAAATAGAGCCCCTACGTTGCATCGTTTGGGAATTCAAGCTTTTGAGCCGAAATTGGTTGGAGGGAGAGCAATACAACTCCATCCTTTAGTTTGTCCTGCATTCAATGCTGATTTTGATGGAGATCAAATGGCAGTTCATGTTCCTCTAGCTTTAGAGTCACAAACTGAAGCACGCATGCTTATGTTGGCCAGTAATAATATTCTTTCTCCTGCTACTGGGGAACCAATCGTGACTCCATCACAAGATATGGTTCTAGGATCTTATTATCTAACGGCCTTGCAACCTAATTATCATAAACCAGAATTCGGAGATAATAAGACTACTTTTGCTTCATTAGAAGATGTGATTTTTGCTTTTGAAGATAAAAGACTCAGTCTACATGAATGGGTTTGGGTTAGATTTAATGGAGAAGTTGAAGATGAAGACGAAATGCTTAACCCACAAAAAACTCAAGAGCTAGAAGATGGCTCAAAATTAGAAATCTGGAATTTTAGAAGGGACAGATTTGACTCTTATAATAATTTAATAAGTAGATTTGTTCTTACAACTGTTGGGAGAGTAGTTATGAACTATACCATCATTGATTCTGTATCTAAAACGTAATCTTGAAAACTATTATTCATTTATTTAAAAATTATGACTTCATCTAAACCTAAAAAAACATCCAGAGTACGTAAAACTACTAAAAACTCAAAAAAGAACAATCCTGTTTTGATGCCTGCTCTAGCTAAAACGCCGCCATCATTTAAGAATAAGGTAGTTGATAAGAAAGCTTTAAAAAATTTAGTCTCTTGGGCTTATAAAACTCATGGAACTGCAATAACTGCTGCTATGGCTGATAATTTAAAGGACCTAGGATTTAAATATGCTACCCAAGCAGCTGTATCTATTTCAGTAGATGACTTAAAAGTTCCTGAAGCAAAACAAGATTTAATAGGGCAGGCTGAAGAACAAATATCTGCCACAGAGGAATGCTATAGACTTGGTGAAATTACTGAAGTTGAAAGACACACAAAAGTTATAGATACCTGGACTGAAACTAATGAAAGATTGGTAGATGCTGTCAAAAATAATTTTAATCAAAATGATCCTCTAAATTCCGTTTGGATGATGGCTAATTCAGGAGCAAGGGGTAATATGTCTCAGGTAAGACAACTTGTTGGTATGAGAGGGTTGATGGCTAATCCCCAAGGAGAAATCATTGACCTGCCAATAAGAACCAATTTTAGAGAAGGACTCACTGTTACTGAATATGTAATTTCCTCTTATGGGGCAAGGAAAGGTTTAGTTGATACTGCCTTAAGAACTGCGGATTCTGGTTATTTGACTCGAAGATTAGTTGATGTTGCTCAAGATGTAATTGTTAGGGAAGAAGATTGTGGAACAGAAAGATCAATTGTTGTTGAAGCTGAAGATGGTAAATTTGGGGCTAGGCTTCTTGGTAGGCTTTCCTCTAGAGATATTTTTGATGCTGAAGAAAACCTTATTGTTTCTCAAAACACTGCAATAGATCCTGCATTATCAGCAGAAATTGAGAAAGCATCTATTAACAAAGTACAAATAAGATCCCCATTAACATGTGAAGCTAACAGATCGGTTTGTAGAAGGTGTTACGGATGGGCTTTGGCTCATAATCATTTGGTTGATTTAGGCGAGGCAGTTGGAATTATTGCTGCTCAATCTATTGGCGAGCCAGGAACTCAATTGACAATGAGAACTTTCCATACTGGAGGAGTATCAACTGCTGAAAGTGGAGTAGTAAGATCAAAAATTTCTGGTAAAGTTGAATTTAGTTCAAAAGCAAAGGTTAGAGGTTATAGAACCCCACATGGCGTAGAAGCTAAACAGGCGGAAGTTGATTTCATACTTAAAATAATTCCCCAAGAAAATAACTCTAGCAAAGCTCAAAAAATTGAAGTTTCTAGTGGATCACTTTTATTTGTAGATGACGGTGAAGAAATTAATTCTGATATTACTGTTGCTCAGATTACTGCTGGAGCCGTGAAAAAGAGTGTTGAAAAAGCAACCAAAGATGTTATCTGTGATTTGGCTGGTCAAGTTAGGTACGACAAGGTTATTCAACCAAAGGAGGTAACAGATAGGCAGGGTAATATTACCTTAAAAGCTCAAAGATTAGGCAGATTGTGGGTTTTAGCTGGAGATGTTTATAACTTGCCACCAAATGCAAGACCAGTTATTTCATCTGGAAAATCTGTAGATGAAGGAACTGTCTTGGCAGAGGCAAGTCAATCAAGTGAGTTTGGAGGACAAGTTCGATTAAGAGAATCAATAGGTGACTCAAGAGAAGTTCAGATTGTTACAACTTCAATGTCTTTAACTAATTTTAAATTAATTGAAGAATCTACTCATGCAGGTCAAATTTATAATTTGGAATCTAGTGATGGTACTTCTTATAGGTTAAATATTACCCCCGGAAGTAAAATAAGTAATGGTGAGGTAATAGCAGATTTAACCGATGAAAGGTTCCGTACAAAAACTGGTGGTCTAGTAAAATATGCACCGGGATTAAGTGTTAAAAAAGCAAGATCATCTAAAAATGGTTTTGAAGTAAGTCAAGGTGGAACATTGCTTTGGATTCCTCAAGAGACACATGAAATAAATAAAGACATATCTCTTCTAATGATTGAAGATATGAAATGGATTGAAGCTGGAACAGAAGTTGTAAAAGATATTTTTAGTCAAACATCAGGAATTGTTACTGTTACGCAAAAAAATGATATCCTTCGTGAAATAACTGTAAGAAATGGAACCTTTCATGAGTGTGATGATGAAGAAATTTTGAATAGATTTACAGAAGAAGGGAATCTTGTAAATCCTGGCGAAAAGATTTTAGATGGTGTTGAAAATAAAGAGATCTTATTTGTTCAAAAATTAGAAACCCCTAAATGTCGCGGATTGCTATTAAGAACTGTTGAAGAATTTACTATTCCTGATCAAGCCGAATTGCCCCAACTATCACATGTCAAGCAGGAAAATGGACCACATTTAGGTTTAAAAGCTATCCAAAGGCTTACTTATAAAGACGGTGAATTGATAAAATCAGTTGAAGGAGTTGAATTGCTTAGAACACATTTAAGCATTGAAAGCTTTAATGCTACTCCCCAAATGACTATTGATGTTGAGTCGATTGAAGACAAAAATGATGCATCAATCAATAGATTAAATCTTGTCATATTGGAGTCTATTCTTGTAAGAAGAGATACTATATCTGACTCTAGTCATGGCTCAACACATACAGAACTTCAAGTAAATAACAATCAATTAGTAAAAGCAGGAGATGTAATAGCTACTACTCAAATTCTTTGTAAAGAGAAGGGATTAGTACAATTACCAAATGTTGTTGACGATGAGCCCATAAGAAGATTAATTGTTGAAAGAAAAGAAGATAAAATTAAAATCAAAATAAGTGATAAAGCAATAGTTAAAGTTGGTGATCGTGTAGTTGATGGTGATCCTATTAGTAAATCTATTAAATCAACTTCATGTGGAGAAATAGAAGAAATTTCCAATAGCTTCGTAACCTTAAGACTTGGAAGGCCTTATATGGTTTCTCCTGATTCGGTTTTACATGTAAAAGATGGAGATTTAGTTCTTAGGGGAGATGGTTTAGCTTTACTAGTTTTTGAGAGGCAGAAAACTGGAGATATCGTCCAAGGATTGCCTCGTATTGAAGAGTTGTTAGAAGCTAGGAGACCCAGAGACTCTGCCATTTTATGTAAAAAATCGGGAATCGTTCAGATTAAACAAGTTAAAGATGAAGAATCAGTTTCTTTATCGGTCATTGAAAAAGATGATTTAGTTAATGAATATCAACTATTAGTTGGAAAAAATATAATGGTTAGTGATGGACAACAAGTTAAAGGTGGAGAATCTTTAACTGATGGACCAATTAATCCACATGAGTTATTAGATTGCTTTTTCAATGATTTAAAAGATCAAAAACCTCTTATAGATGCAGCTCGAGAATCCATATCAAAACTACAAAGAAGTATGGTAAGTGAGGTACAAAATGTTTATAAGTCGCAGGGCGTAGCAATCGATGATAAGCATATTGAAGTTATTGTTAGACAGATGACAAGTAAAGTCCGTATAGAAGATGCCGGAGATACTACTCTTTTGCCTGGTGAACTAATAGAGTTGAGGCAAGTGGAAGATACAAATCAAGCGATGGCAATCACTGGAGGAGCTCCGGCAGAATTTACTCCTGTTTTGTTGGGTATTACTAAAGCCTCGCTTAATACAGATAGCTTTATTTCAGCAGCATCGTTCCAAGAAACAACAAGGGTACTTACAGAGGCTGCGATTGAAGGTAAATCTGATTGGTTAAGAGGTTTAAAAGAAAATGTTATCATCGGTAGATTAATACCTGCAGGTACAGGTTTTAGCGGTTTTGTAGAGGAACTATCCTCAGAAGCTGGTCCTCATCCAGATATTCTTGCAGAAGAATCTGGTGGCTACAGAAGAGCACAGAACTTAAGGCCAGACTATACAGTTGATATGCCACAATCACCTTCCGTAAGCTCTACTGCAATACTTGATGATCCTAGTGATGAAGACTTAGAGACAACTAGGAATCGTCATGGGATCGATCCTTCTTCGAGTAATTTTGCTGCTTTTGCAAGGCCTAACGCTGAAAATCAATTTTCTGAAGATCAACTGCCAGATCCTGCCGCTCTGGAGGGATTACAAGAAGAGGGCCTTCTATCTGATGAATAAATATTATCTATTACTAGATTTAGTGACTAGAATGAATTTTTCAAATTTGTAAGTGATGATCAAGCCTGAAATTGTACCCAAAAGAAAATTACCCCGTTATGGATTCCATTTTTATAATGAAAGACTTAATGGAAGAATGGCCATGATTGGTTTTATTGCGCTTATTCTTACAGAATTCTTTCTAAAACATGGTTTACTGTTATGGTGAAAATAGTTTTCAAATAAAAGACTACTAAATTTGAAAAATCTTCTTGGAAGTAGTATTAAGGATTTAGAAAATGTAGCTTTAGATTACGGCCAGGCTGCTTTTAGGGGTCGCCAAATCTATAGTTGGATTTATAACTATAAAAATAAGAACAAAAATATTGATCAAATAGATGTTTTACCTTTAGATTTTAGAAAGAAGTTAAAGGATGATGGTTTTAAAGTAAGTGAGCTGATTATTAAAGAAAGAAACTTAGCTAAAGATGGTACTTTAAAATTATTACTCTCTACAGATGATAATGAAAGTATTGAGTGTGTTGGTATACCAACTGAAAAAAGATTAACTGCTTGTCTCTCTAGTCAAGTTGGTTGCCCAATGGACTGCAAATTTTGTGCAACTGGCAAGGAAGGTTTAAAGAGATCTTTAAAAGCGAGTGAAATTTTAGATCAAATTTTATTTATCGAAAATGAAATGAATAGAAAAGTGACTAATATTGTTTTCATGGGTATGGGCGAGCCTTTATTGAATATTGAGGACTTACTTTTGTCAATTAGATCTATAAATAATGATTTTCAGATCAGTCAGAGAAAGATAACCGTAAGTACAGTGGCTGTTCCAAAAATGATAAGTAAATTATCAGCAAAGTCTTTTCAAATTTTAGGTAATTGTCAATTTACATTAGCAATTAGCTTACATGCTTCAAATCAAAAAACAAGAGAGACTATAATACCTAGCGCAAAAAACTATGAAATCAAAAATATAATCGAAGACTGTAAGACATTCGTAAGAGAAACTGGTCGAAGGGTAAGTTTTGAATATCTAATGCTAAGTGGGGTTAATGATAAATTAGAACATGCTTGTGAATTGAGTAATTTGCTGAAAGGTTTTCAATGCCACGTTAATTTAATACAATATAACCAAATTGACGAGGTTGAGTTTCAACGAACCTCTTTAAAAAATCTCCAATTATTTCAATCTAGGCTTGTTAACAATGGCATCGCTGTTAGCTTGCGAAAAAGCAGAGGTC
>CACCCI010000015.1:0-22811 GCA_902544495.1 uncultured Prochlorococcus sp. | reverse complement strand
TCAAACCATTCAAGATATTGAGGTTTTGAAAAAAATGGGAAGACCAATTGTAGAAGTCAAGGAAATGAAAAATGAAGAGTCGGTTGTATGTTCCCTTACAGGAAGTCCATCCGACTTTAATAGAGATTACTAATCGAATTAAAAAAAAAAGGGCTTTTAGAGCCCTTTTTTATTGCGCATTATCTATCAAGAGAAATCTTAATCATCATAAACAAGACATTCTGGTTCATCCGGGTTTGCATCGCAGAATAGTTCCAAAGCATTAGGGTCATGTTTATCATCTGGATGATGATCCTTATACTCTTCGAGTTCTTTTAGCTCTTCAGTTAAATGTCTGACCTTTGGAAGATTGCCCTCTGCTTTTGCAGATTCGATTTCCGATTGATCTTTTTGGATGTGTTCGTCAATGGATTTCATTTTAAGCTTTTCGTACTTTAGTAGACATACATAACATAGTTAATTTCTAATGAAATTGCATTATCTATGAATTAAATAAGTGTTCATTACAACATCATTTTTTTTTGAAATTGATTTATTTATTTTTTTAGGTCTCTACTTTCATTATTTCCTTTAGCGATGGTAAAACTGGGATTATTTGATTTGGGTTTAAAGGGAATAAAGCTTTGTAGTAATCTTTTTTCCATTCATTGTCGAAGCATGTCCTATTTACGTTAGATAAATTAAAGAATTTTAATCTCCATTCAATAATCTTTTCAAAACTTGATAGTTCTTGTTCAGCACATTTGAAAAGTTTGCTATATATCAATTCCCATCTTATAAGCGTTGGAAAAAGGTAAATATCCGCGTAGGTTAACTCTTCTCCAAATATCCAGTCCCCTTTATTTTTTTGTAGTAAATTTTCAATTTCATTTATAGCTGCGAAAAGATTTTTACTTGCTTTTTCGTAAGCTGACTGGTTTCTGGCGAAACCACATTTATATACGCCATCATTAATGCTGTTATTAATTAAATCTAAAAATTTTTGATTACCATCTTTAATACTTAATGCCTGATATTTCGATTCACTTTTTATTGAATTGAGTAGTCTTATAATCTGTGAACTTTCATTAGACAGGATATTTACTTCATCTTTTACAAAGCTAATTAAAAGAGGTAATGTCGCTCTAAAAATAATCTTTTTATTAGCTTTTTTGTAAAGGTCTGAAAGTCTTATACATCCCTTAATCTTTGTATTGAAAATCCATTCGCCATGCTCAACATCTGCCTTTAAAAAAATTACTTTAACTTTTTTAGATAAATCTTTTATTTCGTGTACGATCAAAGTTCTTTGACACCATGGACAAGAATAACCTAACAATAAATAAATTTGTCCATTCTCATTATTAATATCGTATTCACTATTAATGGTTATACCTTTAGGCCTTTTATAATTACCATGTAAATCTGATGGCGCGAAGCCATTCATTAATTGGGTCCAAAACCAAAACCAGAATTTTCTGGAGGCCTTTATGAGGTATTTATTTTGCATAAAATTTTATTTTTAAAGAAAAAATGACTGTTCAAAGAATACTTATCGTTTCAGGCACTCATGGGAATGAAATTAATCCTGTTTGGGCTGTTAAGCAATTTAATAGAAAGGAAAATGGTTTAAATAATGGTATTGAGTATGAGTACATCATAGGTAATCCTGCTGCCTATGAAAAAGGTTGCAGATATATAGATGTAGATTTAAATAGATCCTTTAAACAAAGTGAGAATTTTGATCAACACAAGAATAGCTTTTATGAAACTAATAGAGCCAATTTTTTAGTAGATGAATTTGGAATTGACGGATCTAAACCATGTCAAATTGCAATCGATTTGCACACTACTACTGCAAATATGGGAACAAGCATTGTTATGTATGGGAGGAGACCCAAAGATTTTTGTTTAGCTGCATTACTGCAGAATAAATTTGGATTGCCTATTTATTTGCACGAAAAAGATAAAGCTCAATCAGGCTTTCTTGTAGAAGCTTGGCCATGTGGTTTAGTTATTGAGATAGGAGCTGTCGCACAAAATTTTTATGATCAAAATATTATAAATAGATTCTCTTTAATAATTAGCTCACTAAGGGAAGAGATAGATAAATTTAAAAAAAAACTTATAGAACTCCCAAAGGAATTAGTGGTTCACGTTCATCAAGGGAGTATAGATTATCCAAGAGATCAAAAGGGAGATATTGATGGCATAATTCATCCTGAGAGAATAAACCAAGATTGGAAAATGATTAAAAAAGGAGATCCATTATTTCTGGATAGCCAAGGAATAGTCCATAAATATGAACGGGACAAATTGATTTGGCCTGTTTTTATTGGAGAAGTTGCTTATAAGGAAAAAAAAATTGCCATGAGCTACACAAAAAAAGAAGTGATTTGTTCCAAAAAACAATGGGTTCAAGAGTTTGAAAGTTTTTAAATTAAGAAACCGGAACAATAAATGGTTGAATAATAATAAGGATTTTTTATTCTATAGATAAGTTTATTTAATATTGAATACTTTTATTTTTTTTTCTAATTTTTAAATCTTAAAAATCTAAATTCTTTCACTCCAATAAATAACAGCTCCAAAAGCCTCTAATTGCAGTCTTCTACGCTTAGCCTCTCTTAAGGAAACTACCTCTCTAGATCTTTTTCCGTTAAGAAGCCATTCGATTATTACCAAGTTGAATCCTCAATAACAAAGAAAATCTTAAGACATGGAAGTTCTTTTCTCCTGTTTTCCAAAAAATAAGTTTACTTAAAGAAAAAATATTTACACATTTTTAGCGATTTTGGTCTAAAATCTTCGAAGCGGAAGTAATTTCCGTTTTTATTTACACGTCTCACTTTAGAGACATACTTTACGAACTCATGACAACTATTCAGCAGCAGCGTTCTTCGCTGTTAAAAGGTTGGCCACAGTTTTGTGAGTGGGTAACATCAACTAACAACAGAATTTATGTTGGTTGGTTCGGCGTCTTAATGATTCCATGCCTTCTTACAGCAGCGGCTTGCTTCATCGTTGCATTCATCGCAGCACCACCAGTAGACATCGACGGAATTAGAGAGCCAGTTGCTGGTTCATTCCTATATGGAAACAACATCATCTCAGGTGCAGTTGTTCCTTCATCTAACGCTATTGGTCTACACTTCTACCCAATTTGGGAAGCAGCTACTGTAGATGAGTGGTTATACAACGGTGGTCCTTACCAGCTTGTAATTTTCCACTTCCTAATTGGTATCTCAGCATACATGGGAAGACAGTGGGAGCTTTCATACCGTTTAGGTATGCGTCCTTGGATCTGTGTTGCATACTCTGCACCAGTTTCAGCAGCTTTCGCAGTATTTCTTGTATACCCATTCGGTCAAGGTTCATTCTCTGACGGAATGCCTCTAGGTATCTCTGGAACATTCAACTTCATGTTTGTTTTCCAGGCAGAGCACAACATTCTTATGCACCCATTCCACATGGCTGGTGTTGCTGGTATGTTCGGAGGATCTTTATTCTCAGCTATGCACGGTTCACTTGTTACTTCATCTCTAATCAGAGAAACAACTGAGACAGAGTCTCAGAACTATGGTTACAAGTTCGGACAAGAAGAAGAAACATATAACATCGTTGCAGCTCATGGCTACTTCGGTCGTTTGATCTTCCAATATGCTTCATTCAACAACAGCAGAAGTCTTCACTTCTTCCTAGCTGTATTCCCAGTTGTTTGTGTATGGTTAACTTCAATGGGTATCTGCACAATGGCATTCAACCTTAACGGTTTCAACTTCAACCAGTCAGTTGTTGATGCAAACGGTAAGATTGTTCCTACATGGGGTGACGTTCTTAACAGAGCTAACCTAGGTATGGAAGTAATGCACGAGCGTAATGCTCACAACTTCCCACTTGATCTAGCAGCAGCTGAGTCTACAACAGTAGCTCTTTCAGCTCCAGCTATCGGTTAAGCTTAAAGTTCTTAAATTTACAAGCCCCCCTTTTAGGGGGCTTTTTTTTGTTTAATTTTCAATTGGTTTCATATAATGTTTATATATAAATAAACATTTGATATTTCTATGAGTAGTAGTTTTGGAAAAATTTTTCGTGTTAGTACTTTTGGAGAATCACATGGTGGTGCAGTAGGAGTTATCCTTGATGGATGTCCACCTAAGTTAAAAATAGATATAAATTTGGTACAAAATGAATTGGATAGGCGCAGACCTGGCCAAAGTGAAATTACAACACCCAGAAATGAAGAAGATAAAATTGAAATATTAAGTGGGATTAAGGAAGGGTTAACACTTGGAACTCCAATAGCAATGTTAGTAAGAAATAAGGATCAAAGACCAGTAGATTATAATAATTTGGAGCAGGTATTTAGACCTTCTCATGCAGATGGTACATATCATCTGAAATATGGAATTCAGGCAAGTTCTGGCGGTGGAAGAGCCTCTGCTAGAGAAACAATTGGGAGAGTAGCTGCAGGTGCTGTAGCAAAACAATTATTAAAAACCTTCTGTAACACTGAAATACTATCTTGGGTAAAGCGTATACATGATATTGATTCTGATATAAATAAAGAGAAGATTTCTCTCAAAAAAATAGATTCTAATATTGTTAGATGTCCTGATGAAAAGGCATCAATAGAAATGATCGAGAGAATTAAGGAATTAAAGCGTCAAGGAGACTCTTGCGGCGGTGTTATTGAATGTTTAGTAAGGAATGTTCCCTCTGGTCTTGGAATGCCTGTTTTTGATAAATTAGAAGCTGATTTAGCAAAGGCTTTGATGTCTTTGCCTGCGACGAAAGGCTTTGAAATAGGTTCAGGTTTCTCTGGAACTTATTTAAAAGGAAGCGAACATAATGATGCCTTCATCAAGTCTGATGATATTAGTAAGTTAAGAACAACATCAAATAATTCAGGAGGTATACAGGGCGGAATAAGTAATGGTGAAAATATCGAGATGAAGATAGCTTTTAAACCTACAGCAACCATCGGGAAAGAACAGAAAACAGTAAATGCTGAAGGTAAAGAAGTACTTATGAAAGCAAAAGGTAGACACGATCCATGCGTTCTACCAAGAGCAGTTCCCATGGTTGATGCTATGGTAGCTTTAGTACTTGCTGATCATTTGCTTCTAAATCATGCTCAATGTGACTTAATAAATAAGTAGTAGTTTTGTTGAATAAATTATATTTATCCTTAACTTAATTATTTTTGAGCCATTCATCTATTTTTGGATCAAATTTTTTATTTTTGATAGCTTTATCTCCAATTACAACTGCTTTATACCCTAAAGATTTATAAGTTTTTAAATTATTGATTGATAGTCCTGCAGCAGCAATGAAATCAATATTTTTATAGTTGAGTATATTTATCGAACTATTTTTATCCCAAAGTTTAATCATCGAAAAATTTAATCTAATTTTTGAAGAATCTTCTATTGATTGCTTATTAAATATGTAGGCAGAGCCTAAATTAATTCTTAGATATTTAATTTTGATATCGGATACAAATCGAACTAATTTTCGTTGTTAGACCAACTTATTTAAATAGTCTTTAATCCTAATTTTACTAAGTTTTCTAATTCTCCAAAAAATGAATTTCTTATAGAGGTATTTGAGTAAAAATTATCTTCAGGTTTTATAAATAAAAAAAGACTCAATTTCAGGAACTCAGAAAAAGAATCTTCTTTATTATTAATTAAAAATTTAAAATTCCGTGTTAAATATAGTTTGCGACTTTTACTTCTGAGCGGTTAAGCAAATCTTGGATATCTTCAGTATCTATAGTTTCTCTTTCAATTAACATTTGAGCCATTTCGTCAAGAACGGTTCTGTTATCTGATAAAACTTTTGTAGCTCTCTTATAGGCAATATCAACAAGTTCTGAAACCTCTACGTCAATAGTTGCGGCTGTGTCTTCAGAGAAGTCTCTTGTAGAGCTCATATCTCTTCCAAGAAACATTCCGCCTTGAGATTGACCTAAAGCGACTGGACCTATTTTGTCACTCATACCGAATTTAGTGATCATTTGTCTTGCTACATTAGCAACTTGTTGTAAGTCATTTGAAGCTCCAGTTGTAACTTCTTCTTCTCCATAGACTATTTCTTCGGCAACTCTTCCACCAAGAGCTACAGCCATTTGATTTTGAAGGTAAGAACGAGAGTAAAGACCAGATTCCATTCTTTCCTCGCTTGGAGTAAAGAAGGTTAAACCTCCAGCTTGACCTCTAGGGATTATTGAAACTTTTGCTACTGGATCATAATCAGGCATTAATGCTCCAACAAGTGCATGACCAGCTTCGTGATAAGCAACTAATTCTTTTTTCTTGTCACTGATGACTCTATCTTTCTTTTCTGGACCTGCCATAACTCTTTCAATGGCATCACCAACTTCATCATTACTTACTTTATCTAAATCTTTTCTAGCTGCTAGTATTGCTGCTTCATTTAAGAGATTAGCTAAATCTGCACCAGTAAATCCTGGTGTTCTTCTGGCAACTTTATCTAAATCAACGTCTTTTGAAAGAGTTTTATCTTTTGCATGAACATTTAATATCTGTAATCTTCCAGCGTAATCTGGTCTATCTACTGTGACCTGTCTATCGAATCTTCCTGGACGCATTAAAGCTGAATCTAAGACATCTGGTCGGTTAGTGGCAGCAACAATTATTATTCCTGAATTACCCTCGAAACCATCCATTTCGGTTAAGAGTTGATTTAATGTTTGCTCTCTTTCATCATTCCCTCCGCCCATACCAGCACCTCTTTGTCTTCCAACTGCATCTATTTCATCAATGAATACAATACAAGGGGCATTCTTTTTAGCTTGTTCAAAAAGATCTCTTACTCTGCTGGCTCCAACTCCTACAAACATCTCTACAAATTCTGAACCAGATATTGAGAAAAAAGGTACGCCTGCTTCTCCAGCTACTGCTTTTGCTAGTAATGTTTTTCCTGTCCCAGGAGGGCCAACAAGAAGAACTCCTTTTGGAATTTTTGCTCCGACTGCGGTAAATCTATCTGGACTCTTAAGAAAATCTACAACTTCTGTGAGTTCTAATTTTGCACCTTCAACACCAGCAACATCTGAAAAAGTTACTTGTGTAGATGGTTCCATTTGTAGTCTGGCTTTGCTTTTGCCAAAACTCATGGCAGGGTTGCCCCCCCCCAGCATTACCACTTTGGGATCTTCTGAAAAGAAAAAATAGGCCTCCAATCAAAAGTACTGGGAAAATCAAGCTGCTTACAGCCTGTTGCCATGGATTGGCTAATTTTGTAGGAGTTACAGCAATATCTACATTATTCTCAGTAAGTATTTTTAATAAATCTTTGTCAGGAGCTAAATTGACCTCAGACCTGCTCCCATCATTTTCAACAACTTGTGCTGTGGCATTATCTGGAGATATTAGTACTCTACTGATTTCTTTATCTTGTACTGCTTCTATAAAATCACTATATCTCAAGGTCTTAGTAGAACTTTCAGTACTAGGTTTATCAAAAACTGAAGTACCAATGAAAATTACAGTAATAACGGCTAGGACATAAAGTCCTACGTTTCTCCAACGTTTGTTCACGATAAAAAATCTTTAATAAATCTATAATACTAATAATAAAGCAATATTAAGAGCGTCTTAGAACATCTACTACACTTTTGAATGCAAACCATTCAGGAATTGGTTCGCCATTCCTCAATTTCTTTCTAAATTCAGTACCACTAAGTTTCATAATTTCATAATTGAATTCTTTAGCTTCTTCAGCTGTTATGTATCCTTTTTCCTTCGTATAAACTAAATTTTTTGAAGGAACAGTTTGCATCATTAATTCATCTGCACACTTATTCGCAAAATTCTGGGCGTCATATGGACCATAAAAATCTTCACCAGTTGATGAAGACTTACAACCAGCCATATCTCTACCAATAATAAAGTGGGTGCAGCCATAATTTCTTCTGATAATCATATGTTGAAGAGCTTCTCTTGGCCCTGCCATATGCATCGAATAAGGTAAAAAAGCCCATTTTATTCTTTCATCAGATATTTCCTCTTCTAATTCTTTATAGGTCAAATATCTAACTTTTCCAGGGATATCATCTTGTTGAGTTGGCCCACAAGTTGGATGAACTAAAACAACTGAGTTAGAGGAGACATTATCTGAAAGTAAAGCATTAGTAAATAATTCATAATGTGCTCTATGAATTGGATTTCTGCATTGAAATGCAACTACATCATGATTTGATGGCAGTGTAGATCTAACTTCTTCTGGGGTTTTGCAGGGGAATTCTCTAATTGGTAGTTCGAAACCATAAACTCTTCCTCCTATATAAAATCTCCCTCTCTCGTTAAAAATCATCTTAACAGCAGGATGATCTAAAGAATTAGTACCATAACAAAGTTCAGCTTCTAAGGATTTGTCAGGCTCCCATTTAGAGCTAACTTCTAAAACTGCTATTTTTTTTTGTTTATAAGTAAGCAATATTGTCTCTCCAGCTTTTACTTTTTCATTATTTGAATCAAATACTATAGGCAAGCCAAAAAGCAACCCATTTGTATTTCTATTATTTTTTATTACCGAATTGTAGTTATTTTCATCCATAAAACCTTCCAATGGAGAAAAAGCTCCAACCATCAAAAGTTCTACATCGCATGCATTTCTCTCGCTACATTCAAACTCATAAGTAGCTTTAGAGATAAGATCATTTTTAAGGTTTTCATCTTGGATAATTAAATTTTTTAGCTCCCCTCCATAAGGCGGTATTAGTCCATTAGTATCTGTTTTCGTTTTTTGTTGTAATTCCATTTTTTAAATTGATAAAGAAAAATTTTGAAAAAAAAAAGGGGTTTAACCCCCCTTTTTCTCTTATGTAGGATTTATGCCTTTCTTCCGTAAAGCTCCCCAATTATTTTTACATCAAGTGGATCCTTTGAACCCATATCTGTATCTGAAGGTTGGATTGCTTCAAAAGTACCAGCAAATTCGTCTGTGTCAGAATCTACATAGTTGATTGCAAGAGTAATAACGCCAGTACCGTTTACATCAACTTTAATATTTTCTTTTGCAAGTTCTTCGTCATCGCCTCCCAATGCAACTAAACCTTGAGCATATTCAACACCAGTATTTTTAGCTCTTGCCTTAGGATCTAGAAAGTCACCAGTTCTGTAGTTAGGTGTGAATGTTGAACCACTAATCTCAGTGCCTGGCTCAATTGATGAAGGTAAATCAGCTGTAAGATCTTTTGCTGAAAATGCAAATGGCACCTCTAAACCTCCAGGAGTTAATACAGTAATAAGTTGAAAATCAATACCACCCTTTTCAGTGAAAGTTCCTGAATCTATATCTCCATAAACTTCTGTCACTGTAGTGTTATTTCTAGGACTAATAATTTTTGTAGAAACAAATTCTGCAGCTTTTCTTTTTGTCCCTGGCACTTTTACATAAACTTCTGTTGGATGCATGCATATTCCTTTAAGGCTATCTCCATTCCCTAGAGATATTGATCCGACAAGAGATGAGTCTAATGTAGGGCAATCATTAGCTTTTCCTGTGTTAACAACATCTGTGAATTGTGCATTTCCTCTTTCAGAAAAAGCAAATGTTTTAACAGGTACGAAAGCAAAAGTTATACAAATTGAAATAACAAAAGCTAAGAAAGAACGAATTCTCATAATTAAATTAGCAGTAAAGTTCTGTGACGATAGATTGAAGGTCATCTAATAAGTTCAGTACGGATATTACAAGGGAAAGGACCATAAAAGATAGAACTATTAAATCCTCGAAACAACCCGTAGCTTTTTAGATTTTAAAAAACTGGAATTATTTTAAGCTATCGAATTATTTTTAATGATTAAGATTACAAAAAAATACAAATTAAAAAATTTTTTTTATTTTTTTTAATGAAATAATTTGAGTTATTAATTTATTTGCCAAATCAATTTTTGATGTTTTGTTAATGTAGTGTTCCATATTATTAGTATCGAATAACCAACCTTCATTTTGTGCCAAAAAGCCAAATCCTTGGCCTTTAAGATCAATTGGATTTGCGAATAGATAATCACAACCCTTTTGGATAATCTTCTCTTTAATTGTCATTCGTGCTTCTTCGATAGATCCTGTAAAAGCACAAAAGCCTACAAAAACTTGGTTATCTTTTTTTGATTTACTTAATGTTTTTAAAATATCTGGGACTAGCTCAAAGTTTTGATTCAAATGAGCATTAATTTGATTTTTTGGAATTTTAGCTGAAGTATCAGAGGTTATTTTGAAATCAGATACTGCTGCATTCATGAAAAAATAATCGCAATTTGATATTTCATTATTAAGTGCCCTAATTAAATCAATACTAGTTTCAATTTCATATCTTTTTATTCCATCAGTAAGATTCTTATCGATTTTCAGAGGACCATGAACATATTTTACTTGTGCTCCCCTGAACCTCGCTACTTGAGAAAGAAGTAGGCCCATAGCTCCAGAACTTTTGTTAGTAATGTGTCTTGCTGCGTCAATTTTCTCTGAGGTACACCCTCCAGTTATTAAAATTTCTTTATTAAGTAAATCTTTGCGATATTCATTTTGTTTATGTGAAGCTATAAATTCAAGAGCTAATTGGATTAGATCATTGGGAGGTATCTTACCGATGCCAATAGCATCACATGCTAAGAGGCCTTCACTTGGTTGCAAAGACAAAACATTTTCGTAAGTCTGTAAATTTTCATAATTTTTTTGGACAGCTTTATTTAGCCACATTTGTGTATTCATTGCTGGTGCAACAATAATTGGCTTTATATTTGCTATTAAGATGCTTGGGATCAATCCTTCTGCATTTCCAGTTACCCATTTTGCTAATGTTGTCGCTGTTAAAGGGGCGATGATTAAAATATCAGCCCAATTACTTAGTTCTATGTGAAGAGGTGTTGATTGACCATCAGACCATTGATCATTTTCTAAAATGCACGGGTTTCTACTTAAAATAGAAAGGGAAAGTGGCTTTATTAATTTTTCTGCATTTTTCGATAAAACGCATCTTATTTCATAATTTTCTTTCGCTAATTGGCTAACTAATAATGGAACTCTTACAGCTGCAATACTTCCAGTTATTAATAAAAGAACTTTTATTTTGTAGTCCTTACTTTTAGTTTTCATCGAAAGGTTCCTGATCGAGGAGATGGGTATAATTAGTCGTTAATTCAGGCCTATTGATTGCAAGAGCCCTCAGTAAGTGCCAGTCTTTTAAACCATCAAATGGAGTATTATAATTATCTTCCTCTAGCCTTTTAGCGAGCTCAAAAGTCATTTCTTCATCAAAAGAATTTACTAGTTCCTCACTTATGTTATTTTCAGAAACGAATTTCATATTGAGTAAAGTCAATATATTTTAATAATAAAGCCTCAAGTAATTTTTTAAAATTGATATAAGAATTAAGTACATATTTTCAAGGATATGATAATTTTCAATTTTCATATTTTTCAAATTGTTGTTAGGTCATTTATCTTCATTCTCAGTCATAAATATGCAAACTCTCCTTTTCAAAAAAATTCTCTCTTAAAATGTTAACGTCAAAATTCACATCATGTCTCAAACCAAAAAAGAGCGAGTTATTAGTCACATTCGCTATTTAAGAGAAGAGCTCAGAGAAATGCATTTAGGAATAAAAGAAGATGATCTTTTTCCTGAACCAGGCGAGTTAAGAGGATTAATGGCTCAGTTAGAAGCATTGCTTGAATTAATAGAAGGAACTACTAAAATTCAATCAAACTCAGAAGTCGCTTAGTTTAATACAAAATGGTTGTTAAACCACAAAAGACAAAATTTCAACTAAAAATTGTAGAAAATATTCAGACATTAAGTATTTGGGCTAATAATCCATGGCGAAGATATTCGATTTCATTAATTACACTTTTAATTGGCTATTTCATTGGAAGTTCTCTTGGTATGGTAAGTGCCGTTGTGGAACTCATGGATCCTGTAGCTGCTTTCTTATCAGTAGTTTTTATCGAGATTTTAATAGTTCTTAGAAGAAATTTAAGATCTGAAAGGAAAAAGAAATTTTTAGTGCTTTTTTTAGATTCTTTAAGATTAGGATTATTTTATGGCTTCTTTACAGAAAGTCTTAAGTTGTTATAGATTTAATTGTCATATTTCTGTAATAGATAAAGCAAAGCCATTCTTATAGGAATACCATTTGAAACTTGATTATTAATTAAGCAATTAGGATATCGATCTACTACTTTGCTACTTATTTCAATATCTCTGTTAATAGGACCAGGATGGAGAATTGGAATTTCTTTATTATTCAAAGATAATTTCTCTGGGGTTAAGCCATAGTCCAAACTATATGAATCAATGCTACTAAGTAAATTCTCCATCATTCTCTCTTTCTGAAGTCTTAAAACAATAATCGCATCTGCAATTTTTATTGATTCTTCCAATGATCTAGAAATTGTTATGGAACCTCTTGATTTAACAGGATCTTCTATTTGATTTGGCGCGGGAGTTTTTAAAAAATTGATAAATTCATCAGGTATTAATGTCCTAGGACCACATAAGATTATCTCTGCACCGAATGCACTCAAAGCCCAAAGGTTAGATCTGGCAACCCTTGAATGATTAACGTCTCCAATGATCAAAATCTTTTTGGAATTTAAAACGTCTGGATTCAGTGTTTTTTTGGAAAAGAATTTTATTAATGTATATATGTCAAGCAATCCTTGGCTGGGGTGACTATGTAATCCATCTCCAGCATTAAGAACCGAAGTCTTTGAATTTATTGCATCAAGTTTTTCAGCAATCTCAAAAGTTATGTAACTCGATGAATGTCTGATAACTAATGTATCAGCACCCATAGCAGAATAAGTTATGGCTGTATCAATTATTGTTTCGCCTTTTGTTAAAGAACTAGAGGATGGAGCAAACGTTTGGACATCAGCAGACAGCCTTTTTGCTGCAAGCTCAAAACTATTTTTTGTCCTTGTACTCGGTTCAAAAAATAAAGACGTTACCAAAGTACCTTGTAAGGCCGGGATCTTTTTTGTTCCTGCATTTTTTAGTGCATCAAATCTATTAGCTAATTCAAATACTGACTCATAATCATTAATTGAAAAATTAGCTAGTGAGTGGATATGTTTATGGGGCCAAATTTGCATTATTTTTAAAAGATAAATGATTATTGAAATTTAGGTGTTCTGTCACCTTTTAATCTTTTACTTACACTCCTACTATTTTTGAGATACCAACGCCATTTTATATTTTTTGCCTTTGATATGCCAATTCTCGTAGTTTGAATAAGATCTTTTTCCTCTAGAGTGGATTCTCTTGGAGAAATCCATAGAGATTTGTTATTAAGAACTTCAAGTGAGTTAAATGAAATGTCTATGCTGAATGTCTTAGTAACTAGTCCAGGTCCAGAAGCTAATCTTTCATTTTTTTTAGGGATAAAAACTGATCTTATTAATACACCACTCGCAAAATTTTCTTTATCAGTAACTATGTTTAAACAATGATGAATGCCATAAGATTTGTAAATGTAAAATGTGCCGGGTTTGCCAAATAATGATTTGCTTGATTCAGTCATTTTGCGGTAGCCATGACAGGCTTCCTCTTCCTGTGAATAAGCTTCAGTTTCAACAATTACCCCTTTAACTTGATCTATCTCATTATTTTGTTTTATGAGGTGACAGCCTATTAAATCAGGAGCAACAAGTTTAGAATGCCGATAAAAAAAATTTTTTGGAAATAATTCTTCTTCTATTTTTTAATATCTATCTAATATCATATTTAGCTGAGAAAAATAATTAATGCTATTAATTGATATTGATTTTCAAAAAAATGTGATTATTTTTTTAAATTATTTGAAATTCAAAGGATATTTAAATAAGTTGTTCTTAATAAACTATTATTTAATAAGAAAATATTAAAAATATGACAAAAATAACTAAAGAGGAAGTAAAAAAAGTTGCTCATTTGGCTAGATTAGAACTTAACGAGAATGAAATTAATAATCATGCAGAACAATTAGAAAAGATATTAGATTATATAAGACAACTTGAAAAAATTGATACAGATGATGTCCCCTGTACAACTAGAGCTATTGAGGTCGTAAATGTATTTAGAAAAGACGAAAAGAAGAATTCTGATTGTAATGAAGAACTTTTAGAATTGGGTCCATCGAGAGAAGATAAATATTTTAAAGTACCAAAAATTATTAATGAATGAGTAAGTTAGTTGCTTCCAATAAATGTTTTGTTGACTATCTTTAATAAAAATTTTTTTATTTTAAAGCCTGGATATAAATTTATGATTTTTCTTATTTTCCCTCTTTTTTTGCTATGACTTCTTACACCTATTAATAAATCATAAATAAAGTTAAAAATGTCTTCTTTACTTTCAAATATCCCTACTCTTTGAGGGGAGCCTTTTTTATCCAATAAAGGCTTAGTTTTTTCATAAGCTATTTTGTATTCAAACCAAGGAATCGAAGGCCAAAGATGATGAATGAGATGGTAATTTTGTCCCATTATTAATAAATTCATAAATTTGCTTGGATAAACTCGAGAATTTATCCATTTATTTCTTGATCGAAATGGTCTATGGGGTAAATAATCAAAAAATATTCCTAAAGTAACTCCTACCATTAATGCTGGGCCGAACCATAAATTATAAATTAAATTCATAAAGTCAAATTTCAAACCTGCCAAGATAATTGTTATGAATATGGATCTTTCAATTCCCCATTGTAGTAATTCATATCTTCGCCAGAGTTTTCTTTGAAAGAAAAACACTTCATGATAAAAAAATCTTGGAGCAATTAGCCAAATTGGACCAAAAGTACTGACAATATGATCTGGATCATTATTGGGGTGATTTACGTGAATATGATGTTGTAAATGAACTCTCGTAAAAACTGGGAAGCTAAACCCTAGTAGGATTGCTGAGCCATGACCCATTGCTTGATTTATCCAAGGAACTGGATGAGCAGCTTTATGACAGGCATCATGAATAACAGTTCCTTCAATATGTAAAGCTAAAAAAGCAGTGGCTACAAGTAAAGGTAAAGGCCAAACACCCCTATACCATTGCCATATACTAAGAAAAGCGAGAAAATAACCGCCAAAAAATAAACCTAATGTTGGATTCCAAAAACTTGGCGGATCTACGTAATTTTTAATCTCTTTTTGCCAATTAAATGTTTTGGAAGAATTAGTATTTTTCGTTGTATTTTTACTGGTTAGGTTTGAAATCGTTTCTTTTATTCTTTAGATAATATAACTAATATTTTAAGATGATTGCATGCTCAAACATAAAAAATTTCTTTTGGGAGATTTTTAATTTAATTTTAATGTGTCAAATTAATCATCTTTAAGAAAAAAAATTTTTAAAATAAACCTCTTTCAATTATTATTTTATTTGAGCGGTCGTGGCGGAATTGGTAGACGCGCGAGTTTTAGGTACTCGTATCTTCGGGTGTGGGAGTTCAAGTCTCCCCGACCGCACTTAAGGAAATTCTGATAGATAGTTTGTTTATTGATATCAACTCTTATAATTTAATTGATTAGTTAAATTAATGAATAGTTTGATATTTTATTTGGGAACTTTTTATATTTTAGTTGGCACCATTTTCCTGACTGTACCAATAATTTATCTTGAGCTCGGCAAACCAAAAGACTTAATAAAAGCTTTTTTAAATTTATTAATAGGTTTGATATTAATAATTAAAAATAAAACTCTAGATGAATCATTTTTTGTAATTTTCCTTTTGTTAACAGTACTAGTTATTTTTTATCTAGTAGAGCTTTTTTTATCTAGATGGTACCAATTGACAGATAAGGAAAAGAAAAAATTAAGTACCTTTTTGGAGTTGAAAAATAACTTTTTGAAAATATTTGAATCTATTAATCTGGTATTTGGTGATTTTAAGAAACCTGTAAATTTTTTTAATTCTGGTAGCGATATTAAAAATAAAACCCAAAAGAAGTGGGTAAGAAATGATAAAAATGATAATATAAAAGTCTGAAATCAAATAAACTGGTTATTTGAAACATCCCCAAAAAACTACAAGTCAATTCAGAAAGAATATAATGATTTAAATTTATTTAAATAATTCTTTTGATCACCAATATTTCTTATGTCGTCGTATGAAATCTCAAAATAGCAAAGAACAAAAATCAGACTTTTCTTACAAAGAAACTTTAAATTTATTAAAAACTGACTTCTCAATGCGTGCCAACTCGGTTGTAAGAGAACCTGAGATACAAAATTTTTGGGCTAACAATGATATTGATTTTCAATTAGGTTCAAGCAATTCAGGAGAAATATTCACATTACATGATGGCCCTCCTTATGCAAATGGCGCTCTTCATATGGGTCATGCTCTTAATAAAGTTTTAAAAGACATAATCAATAAGTACAAAACCTTAAGAGGATTTAGGGTTCACTTCGTACCGGGTTGGGACTGTCATGGATTACCTATTGAATTAAAAGTTCTTCAGAATTTAAAATCTGATGAAAGAAAAAATCTTAACACTCTAAATTTAAGAAAAAAAGCAACAGATTATGCCCATATCCAAATTAATAATCAGATGGAGGGTTTCAAAAGGTGGGGCATATGGGGAGATTGGAATAACCCTTACTTAACTCTTAAGAAAAGTTATGAATCTGCTCAGATTGGAGTATTTGGGAAAATGTTTTTAAATGGCTATATATATCGAGGTCTTAAACCTGTACATTGGAGTCCAAGTTCAAGGACTGCACTTGCAGAAGCTGAATTGGAATACCCTGATGAACATTATTCAAAAAGTATTTATGTTTCATTAAAAATCAATAAAATACCTGAGGAAATTTTATTAAATTTCATCCAAGGAAACCCTAATATCAAAAAAGATTTTTTTCAAAAAAATTCTTTCATAACTATTTGGACCACTACTCCTTGGACCATACCTGCAAATGAAGCAGTTGCAGTAAATCCAAAAATAAAATATGTTTTTGCTATCGATGAAGAGAAGAAAATTTACCTTTTTGCTGAGGATTTATCTTCTGAAATAAGTAAGAAATTTAATAAAGATTTCAAGGTGCTATTAGAGGTTAAAGGCTCCAAATTGGAAAATATTGAATATCAACATCCTTCAAAGAATAAAAATTGCAGAATTGTAATTGGAGGAGATTATATTACTACAGAATCGGGGACTGGAATTGTTCATACTGCGCCTGGACATGGGATAGATGATTTTAATGTGGGTCAAAAATATGATTTACCAATAACATGTGTCGTTGATGAAAAAGGGAACTTAAATGAATATTCTGGTCAATTCAAAGGATCAAATGTCCTGAAAGATGCAAATGATTTAATTATTGATCATTTAAAAGGAAATAATTTGCTTTTATTACAAGAAAATTATAAGCATAGATATCCGTATGATTGGAGAACCAAAAAACCAACTATTTTTAGGGCAACAGAACAATGGTTTGCATCTGTAAATGGTTTTAGATCTTCTGCATTAAAGGCAATCGAAAATGTTGAATGGATGCCAGAGACTGGAAAGAAAAGAATTTATTCTATGGTTGTTGGTAGAGGAGATTGGTGTATTTCTAGACAAAGGTCATGGGGAGTCCCTATTCCAGTTTTTTATAAAAAGAATGGTAATGATATTCTCCTTAACAAAGAGATAATTAATCATATTCAAAAACTTTTTAGTGAACATGGCGCAGATATTTGGTGGGATTGGGATGTTAAGAATCTTTTGCCAGAAAATTATGCAACAGAATCTGATCTTTGGAAAAAAGGAACAGATACAATGGATGTTTGGTTTGATTCTGGATCTAGCTGGGCCGCAGTATGTGAACTAAGAAGTGAATTAAAGTATCCAGCAGACCTTTATTTAGAGGGCTCAGATCAACATCGAGGATGGTTTCAATCTTCTTTGCTAACATCTGTTGCAGTCAATAATAAGCCTCCATATAAGAAAGTTTTAACTCATGGTTTTGCACTTGATGAAAACGGAAGAAAAATGAGCAAATCTTTAGGAAATGTTGTTGATCCAAACATAATTATTAATGGAGGTAATAATAAAAAAACTGATCCAGCTTATGGTGCTGATGTTTTAAGGCTATGGGTAAGCTCTGTAGATTATTCAGTGGATGTTCCAATTGGTTCCAATATACTCAAGCAACTTTCAGACGTTTATAGAAAAGTTCGTAATACTGCAAGATATCTTCTAGGAAATATTCATGATTTTGATCCTAAAATTGACAGTTTTGAAATTGATCAATTGCCCCTCTTAGATCAATGGATGTTAGGCAGATTAGTGGAGGTTACAGATCAAATATCAAATGCTTATGAAAATTATGAATTTTCAAAATTTTTCCAAATTTTGCAAAGTTTTTGCGTTGTAGATCTATCAAATTTTTATTTGGATATTGCGAAGGATAGGTTATATGTAAGTTCTAAATCACAATTTAGGAGAAGATCTTGTCAGTTCGTCATGTCAAAAGTTGTTGAAAATTTAGCAGTACTTATTTCTCCAGTGCTTTGTCATATGGCTGAAGATATTTGGCAAAATATTCCATATTCAACTGAAGAAAAATCAGTCTTTCAAAGAGGATGGCCAATATTTTCGCAATCATGGAAAAATCAAACACTTAATGAGCACATTGCAAATTTAAGAAATTTGAGAGTTGAAATTAACAAGGCTATAGAAGGATGCAGGAACAAACAAATAATTGGAGCAGCTTTGGAAACTGAAGTTAATTATTTACCTGAAGATAAAGCTTTAAAAGATTCACTTAATTGGCTAGAAGAATTTGGTAATCAAGATGTAGATTTATTTAGAGATTGGCTTATAGTATCAAACTTCCAAGTGGTATCTGATTTGGTGGAGAATTCTCTGATTATTGATAACAATGCACTTGGTAAAATTCAAATAAATAAAGCTCAAGGTCAAAAATGTGATAGATGTTGGCATTATCAAAAAGAAACTTTTAATGGAATCCAAAATACAAAATTATGTAAAAGATGTTCAAATATTATTAATTTTGAATTTATTTAAATCCAGTTTTTTTGATTCAAAAAGAAAACTGAGTTTTGATTTTCTCTTATAAAATTTTCTTCGGTTTCTGTTAAAGGTGCTTTATAAAGTTTAAAGTTTGTAATTGAATAAGAAAGTGTTATTACTTTTTTTTCTGAATCTATTTCAATTGGATGCGTAGTTGAACTACTGTAACCTCTGAAAATAATTATTTCTAATTGTTCTTTTTGATTTTCATTTAGAATGAAACCTTCTAGTTTAAGTATCCTATTAGGTATCTCGGAACTTATTTTTTCAAGATTATTTATTAAATCAATTTCTGCCATTTTCGGAGAAGCAAGAGTTTCTTCCATTTTTAGGTAATTTTATTATTGACCATTGAATAAGCCCTAAAATATAGATTAATAATGAAAATAATCCTAAAAATTTTGCTATCGGCTGAGTAAAATTAGCTCCAAAGAAAAAAGTAAATAAATTTTTTATAACAATATATAAATTTGAAGAGGGCTGAAGCCATATTGCGCACGCATCGGAATTAATAAAAGAAAAGCAGTTATAGTTTTGCAAACTCTGAATTAAGAAATTGAGAGATATAAAAGTTACCGTCCATCTCCATATTTTTATAGTTGTAGTAAGGGAGTAAGAAAAATCATATTCTCTTAATTCATCATTAATATCGTTCCAAAACCAGACTGAAATTGTAATTAATAGTGTTGAAATATTTGTTATTACGAGAGCATAATTATACTTACCTATTAAAAGTAAAAGGCTTATAAAAAATAAAAGTGATATTTTCCAATAAATTGATAGAAGTTTACTAACTGCTTTATTTCTTTTTTTAATTGACCAGAAGGATAGTGTAACAGGAATACCAATAAGGAAGATTATTGAAAGATGAAAGGATAGCCAAACAGAAAGTTGATTAAAAACGTTCAAAACTTTTTCTTTTTAAACACATAATAATTAAACATCAAACTGTTACTTTTGAAATTACTATTGTCATAGTTATGAATATTATGCATCCTTATATTATTGCCTAGGAATATATTAATAATTGTATGAGGCAGCATGTTAATCCGCTTAGTAGTAATTTCAATCAAATTGAGATAATACCTTCTTTGAGCGAAATGTTTGGTAATTCTCAATTGAATCTTCATTTGGATATAGGTTGTGCTGCTGGTGATTTTCTATTTGATTTAGCTTTGGTTAATAGCAGTTGGAATTATTTAGGAATTGAAATCCGTGAGAAATTAGTCAAAAATGCTAAGTTAAAAGTTCTTGAAAGAGAAATCAAAAATCTATATTTTGTATTTGGTAATGCCAATAATATTCTGCATGATGTTCAAAATAAATTTATTATCAAAAATTTAAAAAGTATTTCTTTTAATTTTCCTGATCCATGGTTTAAAAAGAGGCATTATAAAAGGCGTGTAATTCAACCGGAATTTATTACTATTCTCTCGAATTCATTGAAAAAAGGGACCTTAATTTTTATAAAAACGGATGTAAAGGAATTATTCGATTATATGGATTGCACTATATCAAGTAATCCTTATTTTAAAACAATAGATAAAAAAGATTTTAATTATTCCCAAAGCTTTAATCCAAATAAAGTTAAAACTAATCGGGAAAAATATGTGATTGTTAACAAACTTGATATTTTTGAAAGGATTTATATAAAAATTTAATGCGTTGTTATTTTATTATTTTATCAATTTCTAAAAAAAGTTTGTTTGTTATTTCGCTTGATAAGGAATGAACTTTCTTATGATTATTTGCCTCAACTAGAACTCTCATAACTGGTTCTGTGCCACTAGGCCTTATATAGACTCTACAATTGTCCGAATAAATTTTTTGAAAAAACTCTATAGTTTGATCAATTGTGAGTTTGGTTTCTGGATTTAATTTATTAATATCAAAATCTAGATTGATATTGGTTAGTGTTTGAGGATAAGGTTCGAAACTACTTTTTAGCCAATCATTTAAATTAATATTTTTCTTTTTGCAATATTTTGAAATTTGAAGTGCTGTTAATATTCCATCTCCAGCAAAGTTATTGATTTTTGAAAGTATGTGGCCTGATTGCTCACCGCCTAAAACAGCTCTTTTTTCCTTAATTGCGTCATGAACATATTTGTCTCCCACATCAGTTCTATATAAAATTCCTCCAATTTTCTTCCATGCCTTTTCAAAGCCTAAGTTTGCCATTTGCGTTGATATCAATAGATTATTAGTGAGAATTTTTTGTTCCATAAGTTCTCTGCCCCAAAGAAAGAGAATGTGATCTCCATCCAAAACATGGCCTTTTGAATCTATTCCAATTACTCTATCCGCATCTCCATCGAAGCTAAATCCCATATCTGCGGGACTCTCTCTTAATGCTTTTTTTAATGGTTCGAGGTTAGTAGAACCACAATTCATATTTATTTTCAATCCATTTTTAGAGTTATTGATCACTCTTACATCAGCACCAAGAGACTCAAAAATTTGTTTTGCGCAGGTTGTCGCTGATCCATAGCATGTGTCTAATACTATTTTCAAACCGCTTAAATTTTCTCCATCCATTGTTTGGATTAGACTATTAATATAAGCATCAATAAGTTCATTATTTGTATTTAGTGGAATCACTTTTGTGGGAACTTCTATATTTTGATTTAACTCTTCAATTAATTTCTGAATTTTATTTTCAAAATATTGGTTAATTTTTTGACCATTATGATCAAAAATCTTTATTCCATTATATTCTGGCGGATTATGACTCGCAGATATCATGATCCCACTACTCAGGTTCTCTTGTTTGATTAAGAAAGGTATGGCTGGTGTAGGGCAGATCCCAAGATTTATAAATTTTTTGCCACTTTCATGTATACCTTGCGTTATCGCCTGAAGCAGAATATCTCCACTAATTCTTGTATCTCTTCCAATTAATATTGGATTTTTATTTTCTAAAATCGAACCTAGGGCATATCCTACTTTGTAAGCTAGAGAATAAGTTATCTCTTCGTTGAATCGTCCTCTTATTCCATCAGTTCCAAAGATTGATTGCATATTAAGATTTCAGGAATCAAAGAAATTTTTGATAATTATTCATTTTTATTTTATCAGTTGATTAAAAGCTTCTAGATTTCAATTCTCTTTATTTGTTTAACTTATTTAAAATGTTTTTAGTTAAATATTCTTGAATAGTGCAATCTGAGAGTCGAGAGCAAATTCTAAATACAAATTTAAAAACAACACTTATTCTTATTATATCTGTTGTTATCATTTCACTGTTTTTGTTTAGAAACTTCTTGTTTAAATCAACTTATCTTCTAAAGAGCTTTGGAGAATTATCTGTTGACCCTGAAATAGCTTTTACAAATAATAAGCCTACATTTCTGGAATTTTATGCTGAGTGGTGTGAGGTTTGTAAAGAAATGGCTCCAAAAGTTTCTGCTTTTAAAGATGAATACGAAAAAGATATTAATTTTGTTTTTTTAAATGTTGATAATCAAAAATGGGGTAATTACATTCAGCAGTTTGCTGTTAACGGGATTCCTCAAATTAATCTTTTTGATAAAAAGGGTAATTTAGTATCTACTTTTGTTGGTAAACAAGATGAATTAAAAATAAGAAAATCTATTGATAATATAGAAAAAGAAGAGAAACCTTTTGAGGAAATTATTAATTCTGATTTTTCAATAATTCAAGAAAATAAAAATAATGAGGTTAGTCCTCGCAGTCATGGATAATTTTTACCACTCTAAAGATTTTGATACTATTGGAAAACTTTTTTTAAAAATAGACTTGCAATTTTGGGCTATAGACTTGTGTTCTTTTTGGGTGCC
>CACCCI010000014.1:0-23370 GCA_902544495.1 uncultured Prochlorococcus sp. | reverse complement strand
AATCTGGTATACCTTCCCAATTGGTGACAATATTACTGCTTTTGTAGGCCCAAGGATTGAGAATTACTACATGTATATTACTCCTTCCATTTACAAACCAGGTGCATTAAAGTCTTTCAAACTGGGTGGAAATAGTAACTTTGGAGCAAGTACAGACGTCGGTTTCGGATTTAAGTATGAAACTGATGGAGGATTCGGAATTGCAACAAACGTTGTTGATAAGACTGCTGATACTGCCACAGGTTTGTTCGCAGATGGTACAAGCAAATGGGATACTCAAGTAGCTTATACAACTGACAGATGGCATGTTTCTGCAACTTTATCTGATGCGCAAAACTGGACTTCTCAGTCTTACAATGCTACGACTATGGGTAAGCAATCTGCTGAAGACTCAACAGGTTATGCCCTAAGAGCTTACTGGATGCCAGAAGAATCAGGAACTGCTGTACCTGAAATTACTGTAGGTTATGATGCTAAGTCACTTGAAGGAGTTACAACTGCTGGTAATACTACAGAAGCAAGTAGTTACATGGTTGGTTTAACTTGGAAAGATATGTTCCAAGCCGATGACAGAATTGGTTTGGCATTTACTCAACCTCTAAAGGCTACAGAAGTTAAAGGTGGTGGTGCAACTGGAGAAGTTGATCCATTTGTTTGGGAAGCATATTATGCCTTCAAGCCAAATGATTCAATGGAAATTAGACCTGCTGTCTTTGGTGGAACAGATATATTAGCAGATACTGATGATGATATCTTCGGTGCTGTTGTGACAACAACTTTTAAATTCTAATTTAAAATTAACTCCAATAAAAAAGCACCCTTTTGAGGTGCTTTTTTTATTTAAAAAAAATTAATTTACCAGCAATTTTCTCCTTCACCTATTGGGATACAAACACTTGCTTCTTTTGCTTCATCAGCTAATTCTTGAGCTCTAGCATCTAATATAAAATCAGCATCTAATGGCATGTCAGTATTCCATTCTTTTAAACCGCCTAAATCATTCTCTGCAGCTTTAACATTAGTATTTTCAGCATATGAGATGGCTAGAGCACTTGTTGCCGCTAAAAATAATGCAATTGAACTTTTTTGCATTGACAAATTCTGAATTCATTTTTATTCTAATTATTTAAAAAAAGTTTTTCTATTTAATGTATAAAATGATTCAAGATTAACTTCCCAATCTTCTTAAAAGATTAGAATATGATTTAAAGATAAGATCAACTTCATCTGACCTACCATATTTAGCTAATAAAGACCTTGCAGCTGCATCAAGATCAAATAAATATTCCCTTTCTTCAATACTTTTAACATAGCTTTCAATCCAACCAATAAATACTAATCTTTCACCATTAATAACTTCTTCTACTGAATGTAAATATGTACTTGGATAAATTATTATTTCCCCTGCATCTAGTTTAAATTTTTCTTCTGAGTTAAAACTCTCAATTAATAATTCACCTCCTACGTAGTTACTTTTGCAATTTAAAAAAACAGTAAAAGATAAGTCTGCTCTTCCAGACGACATATAAGCATTATCAATATGACGACCATATTTCATCCCATTCAAAGATTTCGAAAATATTGTTCCATGAATCTTTTTTGGTAAAGCGAAGCTCTTAATTAAATCATTACTAAGAATCTTTTTTATTATTATTCCAGAAAACTTTTTTGATAAGGGTGAATCTCTTTTGAATTGTAAATTACTCTTTACTTCCGCAGCATGCTTTCCCGCGGTTTTCTTACCATCTTCCCAATATAATTCTTCTTTGTCTAAATTTTTCCTAAGAATTTCTAATTCTTCTGAATTCAATAGTTGATGAGTTAAATAATTCACTTTTGGTATAAAAAATGATACAAATTAATGTATAGAAATTCTCTTTGAGAGGCCTTGTTATGAAGATGGATATAAAGTAACCATAGATACTAATTTCAAAAAGTGCAAAAACTCAAAAAATTATTTTATACAGCACTAACATGTACATTTTTGCTAAATATTAATATACCCGCTAATTCCACAGAAAAAGAAGTCAAAGTTTTTTCAGGTAGACATTACAACACAGATAGAAGTGTTTATAAAAAGTTTGCAGATGAAACAGGAATAAAAGTTAGGCTTATAGAGGCAGCTGGGATATCTTTAATTGAAAGATTGAAACGAGAAGGAAGGAATTCTCAAGCGGATTTAATATTACTCGTAGACGCCGCAAGAATTACTAATGCAGCAAAAGCAGGATTACTTCAACCAATAGGATCTTCTAACTTAGAAAATGATGTTCCAGTTGGCTTAAAAGATCCTAATAAGGAATGGTACGCATTAACAAGAAGAGTTAGAGTTTTGGTGGCCAATCCAAAAGTTGTTGATGTTAGCAAGATTAATGATTACACTGATTTGGCTGATCCTTCTTTAAAAGGGAAAGTATGCTTAAGAAATAGAAAAAGTCCATATAATCAATCTTTAGTTGCTAATCAAATAATTAACAAAGGTCAATCAGAAACTAAAGCTTGGTTAAGCGGTATGATTTCAAACGTTTCTCAACCTTTCTTCCCAGGTGATATTTCAATAATTAGAGCAGTTTCTAAGAAAAAATGTGGAGTAGGAATCGTTAATCATTATTATGTCGCGAGAATGTTAGCGGGTGTAAATGGAAGAAGAGACACTTTGTATGCGAAAAAAACAAAGGTACTTACACCTAATCCTGCACACGTAAATATTAGTGCCGGTGGTGTTGCAAAATATGCAACAAATAAAAATGAAGCTATTCAGTTGCTTGAATTCTTAGCTTCTCCAGAAGGAAGTAAAGGTTTAGCTGCTCCAACTTTTGAACATCCTTTGAAAGAAGTTAATCAGAATGAAATAGTAAAAAATTTTGGAGAGTTTATACCTGATAGTGTCACTGTAGAAGACCTTGGAGAAAAAAATTCTCTAGCTATTAAATTGATGAAAGATGCAGGGTGGAATTAAAAATTAAGAAAATTTTATAGTGAATAATTTTTTCTTTATTGTGTGCATACTTATAAACAGAGGGAGAGGTGGCTGAGTGGTCGAAAGCGAACGACTCGAAATCGTTTAATAGGTAACTATTCGTGGGTTCGAATCCCACCCTCTCCGTTAGTTTATCGTTTCTGGAAGTCCTAAAAATAAATAAGAGAGCATTTATGTGCCCTCTTCGAGTCTTATACACCTCGCTGTCCACAAACTCAATGAAGTCCTTTTGACTCCTGAATTAATTCTACTTCCTACTGAATGGGAAAAGATAGTCGCGACAACCAAAAAGCACTAATACTCGGGTATTAATACTCTATTAATTCCAATTGAAAAGGAGGATAATTAAGGTGTAGATATAGGAGGTTTTATGTTAGTGAGACTTACCACTTCATTTAATGCTTTTAGAAATGCAACTTCAGATATGTGGAGAATGCATGATTTTAATTATCAACTACCAAAAGATCAAAGACAAGATTATTGGGAAAAAGAATGCAAAGACCACCCAACAAGTTCTCATTGCAGAGTTTACTAAAGGTAATATAAATTCAAGACGTTAAAAAGACCCTTTTGAGGGTCTTTTCTTCTAAGTAAGTAGATATTCTTTTAGTATGAAACTAAAGAAAATATGGCTATTAATAATTCAATATCTAAATATGATTTGCAGTATCTTGTAACAGGATTTTTTTTAATCTCAGTTTTTATTTTTACAGATTTAATTGGAGTTATTGATAAAGAAAAATTTTACTTTGTACCAAGATTAATTAGTGATCAACCTTATAGGATTTTCACATTTATCCTAATTCATGCAGATTTACATCATTTATTATCAAATATTGGTGGAATAATCATTTCTAGATATTTTTTGATGAGACTTGGAATACAAAGCAGATTTTTTTATCTGAAATTTATTTTAATTTGTTCTTTTTTGAATTTTTTTATTATCTGGGTTTACGAAAAGATTTTATCGTTCTTTCTAAATTTCTATCCCAACTACGCCGCTTTAGGATTTAGTGGAATAATTTATGCTTTATTTGGATTCTTACTTTTAACGTCTTTTTATGGAAAGAGTCACTTTTTAGGAAAAAAAATTGGTTTAAAATCCAATTACGAAGTGCAAAAAATGTCAAAGATAATATGCCTCATAGGTTTAATTTTCTCATTTTTACCAGGTGTGAGTTTATTAGGTCATTTAAGTGGATTTATTGCAGGGTGTTTTTTATTCTTGATCTAAATAAGATAATTCTTTATTGATCAAATTAATATAGATATATACCACGCAGTTGGAAATGCAAATACTCAAAGACAAGAAAACTAACTTGCAGCAATTATAAAAAAAACGTAATTCTGCGGGATGGGAGTTAATCTAAACAAGCTCTGCAATAGTAGATACTAAAAACTAATTTTCAAATCTTTATCTATTTTGGGAAGAGAAATAACAAACAATTCTATAGATAATTTATACCTTTTTCACGTAAATTATACAAATCAGAAAATCTTCACACGTTAATCTCTTATGAGCAAAACCCTTTTATTTGAATTATAGAGTTTTCCTTTATGTCTAGAAATGAAAAACTGACACATGATCCAGTTAAGCAACATTCTATTTAGCTCATCCACGAAAAAGAATTTAATGAGATAGTGTATGTCTGTGTGTAGGAGTGGTTTTACTGAAACAGTGGAAACAAGGGAACACTTGATTTAGTAAACCATAAAGGGCCCCGTAAAAAGGGTCTTTTTTTTTGCAAATTTATAACTTCTATTTATTTTTCTGTATCGTTCCAAGGATTCCCAATGAAAATTTTGATAGTGGAAAAGATCAGCAACTTTCTTAATATTTCCTGTTTGGTTCTATAATTTCCCGTATAGAAAAGATGTTATCTGCTATCTACGTATTTGATAATCATAATTAATGTTCATCTCATATGAATAAAAAAGATCTAAATTTTAAATCATTAATTTTAAAAATATTTTTTACCTATGTAGGGGTTTATTTTTTTGCTCTAATATTTAAATATTCCTATGATCTTGAGTCTTTACTTAATAATATCCAATACAAATATTTGATTGCTTTAAATATAGTTTCTATATTTTTAGGTCTTCCATTATCAATTATTTTTGATTTTATCTTAATAAAGATTTTTGGGTTTAATTATGTTTTGTTCTTTTCTCCTACTTTAACCATCCTAAGTGTAATTCAAGTTATTGTTCTGAGGAAAATTAAATTTAAATTTTCTAGAAATATATTATTTTTAAAAAAACCAGAAAAAAATAATCTCTATAAATTTTTTGACGATATTACTTTTAGATCTTTTTATATTTTAATCCTTAGATCTTTCCCAATCCTACCTCATGTTTTGGGTAGCTACATTATTGCCTCGTCAAAAATCAAAAAGAAGGTTATTCTAATAAACACATTTTTGGGATCATTTTTTTATTATGTTTTCCTTTATCTAGTAATTAGGTAAAGTTTAGTTAAATTTATTTTTCCCAAAAGGGGTCTGTAGTTAAAGAAACCTGTAAAGTACATTTTTTATTATTTTTAATTTCACTGATACAAGCCCTTACTGTTTCACCATTTACATCTATTTCACAGGCTCCACAACTTCCTGTGAGGCAGCCAGTAGGGATTTCTAAACCTGCTTTTTGAGCAGAAGAAAACCAGTCGTCTCCCTCTGAAACAAATGTTTCTTTATTATTTTGCCATATAATTTTTATGTTTCTCTCTTTCAACTTAAAAATGATTTGAGATTTAAATGTTTGTGGAATTCATTCGCAAGATTATTAATAATGGATTCTCTCTTCTCTTTATAAGATATTGATTTTTTATTTAATATTGTTAGGTTTTTACTCTTCCTTATTAAATTAATATATTGAGTTCTCCAACTGTCATTTTCAAAGATCCCATGAATGTATGTTCCTGCAATACTTCCGCCTTTATTATTTTCTTTGTACCAACCAAGATCTGAATCTTCAAAAATAGGATTAATCTTTAATGAACTTTGGATATCATCTAATACAGTTTGACCATTATGAATTTCAAATCCGTTAATTTCTGATTGGGATGGCCATAAAGATTTGGAGTTGATTTGACGTGTTAATTTTTTTTTAAAGAAAGTAGTTTTTAATGGTAGTAATCCAATACCTTTAATTTTTTGTTCAGAATAATTTTTGGAGCCCTCCTTAAAATAAGGATCTTCAAGTGTAGTCCCTAACATTTGTAAACCGCCACATATTCCAATAATATTTCCTTGGTTATTTGAATAGTCCCTTATATCCTGAGATAAGCCAGAATTTTCAATAAATATTTGATCTTTAATCGTTTGTTTACTTCCCGGCAGAATAATAAAGTCATACTTACTTAGGTTTTGCGATTTTTTAATCCATTCAATTAATATTGTTTCTTCATTTTCTAGTGGATCAAAATCCGAGAAGTTACTAATAGATGGTAATTTTATAATTCCAACTTTGATTTCAGGATTTTTAGAGAGTGATTTTTTTTCTATTAAATCTAAAGAATCCTCTGGTGGAAATGAATCATTTAACCATGGAATAATTCCAATAACAGGGATTTGAGTCTTATTCTCTATCCATTTTTTCCCATCTTCAAATAATGAAAGGTCTCCTCTGAATCTATTTATAATGATTCCCTTAATAAGCTTCTTTTCTTCAGGCTTCATTAATTCAAGAGTACCAATTATTTGTGCAAATACGCCTCCCCTTTCAATATCGGTAACCAAAATGCAATTTGCATTTAAATATTTAGCAACCCTTAAATTAGTCAGATCTCTATGAATCAAATTCATCTCTACCGGACTTCCAGCCCCTTCGATAATCAAACGGCAATTTGGATTCCGTTCATAAATAGACTTTAAACTTTTTTTAATTACTTCCCAGCCTGGAATAAACCAATCTTTATAGTAATTTTGTGCAGTTGTGGTCCCTATACTTTTGCCAAGGTGAATTACCTCGCTTATGGAATTTCCTTGTGGTTTTAATAAAATGGGATTCATCTCTGCAGAGGGATTAATACCGCAAGCAAAAGCTTGAAGTGCTTGTGAATATGCCATCTCTCCACCTTCCCAATCAACCCAAGCGTTATTACTCATATTTTGTCCTTTAAAAGGTATTGGTTCTTCTCCTAAATTTTTAATAATCCTGCAAATAGCAGTAACCGTTAACGATTTCCCTGCTCCACTGGAAGTGCCTAGGATCATTATTGGTTTCCTTCTTTCATGTAATTTTGCTTCTAACTCCATTAGTAATTTATATTAATTTTGTAATTTATTAATTATTAAATTGAATTATAATTTGATAAAAAATTTGTGTTAATTCTAGCCTCTGCTTCTCAATCTAGAAAGAAATTACTAGAAAATTGTCAAATCGAATTTATTCAAATATCAAGTGACTTTGATGAAACTACTATTCAAGAAAAAAATATATTTAATTTAGCTTTGGAATTATCTTTTCAAAAGGCTAATAGTTTATCTGAAAATATTCAAAAAATATCATTGCCCGAAGAATTTAATAATGGTCCTTTGGAAATACTTGGGTGCGATTCAATGTTTGAATTCAAAGGGGAAGCTTATGGAAAACCATCTAATAAAGATGAAGCATTTATTAGATGGAAAAAAATGTCTGGAGAATTTGGATTTTTACATACTGGTCATACTCTAATAATTGGGAATTTTGATTCAACGTCCAAAATTTTTAAAATCACTAAAATTATAAAAAAAATAGTAAGTTCAAGAGTTTATTTTTCTAATTTGCAAGATTGGGAAATCAAGAGTTATGTAGATACAAATGAACCTTTATATTGCGCCGGAGGATTTGCCTTGGAAGGCATAGGAGGTAAATATATAGAAAAAATAGAGGGTTGTTTTAGTAATGTAATGGGTTTAAGTTTGCCATGGCTCAGAGAAAATTTATATAGATAATAAAATTGAGCAAAAAAAAACCCTATCTGAAGATAGGGCTTTTTAAGTCGAGATAGAAATTAATCTAAATCAGGCATTTCTAGAGCTGGTTCACTCTTTCTGTCGATTCCTTTTTCGAAACCAGCAGCGGCTGCTCTAGCACGCCCAGCATGCCAGAGATGACCAATGAATGTAAACCATCCTAGGAAGAATTGAGCTGCAGCTAACCATTGTCTTAAGTTAACAAAGTTAACAGCATTAGGCTCTGTAATGATTCCACCAACAGAGTTGATAGAAGCGTTAGGAGCATGAGTCATATATTCAGCAGCTCTTCTTACCTGCCAAGGCTGAATATCATTTTGGATTTTCTCAAGACTTAATCCGTTAGGTCCTCTTAGAGGCTCTAACCATGGTCCTCTGAAATCCCAAAATCTCATCGTTTCACCACCAAATATAATTTCACCAGTTGGAGATCTCATGAGATACTTACCTAAACCTGTTGGTCCCATTGTTGAACCTACGTTAGCTCCAATTCTTTGGTCTCTCACTAGGAAAGTAAAGCTTTGAGCTTGAGAAGCTTCAGCGTTTGTTGGACCATAAAATTCTGATGGGTAAGCAGTGTTATTAAACCAGATGAAAGTTGAAGCAATAAAACTTGCTACACAAATTCCGCCAAGGGCATAGCTTAATAATCCTTCACCGTTCCAGATGAATGCTCTTCTTGCCCATCCAAAGGGTTTAGTGAAGATATGGAATATTCCTCCAATAATTGCAGTAATACCCACGTAAACATGTCCACCAACAATATCTTCAATGGAGTTTACACCGATTATTGAACCAGCTCCTCCCCATGGAGATCTGAATAGATATCCAAGAATAACTCTTGGATCCAAGGTTGGGTTTACAAGTCTGACTTCGCCACCACCAGGTGCCCATGTATCATATGCACCGCCAATAAAACACCAGTTTACCGACCATGCTAATGCACCTACACCAAGAACAATCAAATGATAACCAAGAATATTTGTCATTTGATTTTTATCTCTCCAATCAGTGGAGAAAAATGGGAAATCTTCTTCGAGTTTTTCTGGACCTGCCAATGAATGGTATATACCACCAAAACCAAGAACAGCAGAAGCTATCAAGTGAACCACGCCAGCCTGGAAGAAAGGCATGATATCAGTAACTTCACCACCGGGGCCTATTCCATAGCCAAACATAGCAACGTGTGGCATACAGATTAAACCTTGCTCCCACATTGGTTTATCAAAAGTAAAATGATTAACCTCAAAGAGCATCATTGCTCCTGCCCAAAAGACTATTAGTCCAGAGTGAGCAATGTGAGCTCCTAATAAACGTCCAGATAAATTGATTAATCTAGCGTTGCCTACATACCAGGCATAACCAGTTTCCTCAATACTTTGGTTTGGAGCTCTCAATAAGTTATTAAAGGGCGTTTCCACGTGGAAGAACCTCCTCAGGGAATACAAAGTTTTCGTGTGGTTGATCCACAGAAGACATCCATGCTCGCATACCTTCGTTCAAAAGTATATTTTTTGTATAGAAAGTTTCAAATTCTGGATCTTCTGCTGCACGGATTTCTTGGCTTACGAAATCATAAGCCCTTAAGTTTAGTGCTAAGCCGACGATACCAATTGAAGATGTCCACATACCCATAACAGGTACAAATAGCATCAAGAAATGTAAGAAACGCTTGTTTGAGAAAGCAATACCAAAGATTTGACTCCAGAATCTATTCGCTGTAATCATCGAATAAGTTTCTTCTTCTTGAGTTGGGTCAAAAGCTCTAAATGTTGAACTTTGAACTTTACCATCTGTATAAATACTTGTATCTTCATACAAGGTATTTTGTACTGTAGCTCCATGGATAGCGCAAAGTAGAGCACCACCAAGAATTCCAGCAACTCCCATCATGTGAAATGGGTTTAAAGTGATATTGTGAAAACCTTGAATGAACAGAATGTAACGGAAGATTGCTGCAACACCGAATGAAGGTGCGAAGAACCAACTATGCTGCCCTAAAGGATAAATAAGGAAAATACTTGTGAATACTGCAATTACTGCTGAGAAAGCAAGCGCGTTGTATGGTCTAATTCCAACAAGGCCAGCAATTTCAAACTGACGAAGCATAAAACCAATAAGGCCAAATACTCCATGTAATGCAACGAAGTTCCAAAGACCACCAAGTTGTAGCCATCTTACGAAACTACCTTGGGCTTCAGGACCCCATAAAAATAGAAGACTGTGTCCCATGGCATCACCAGGGGTGCTTACAGCTGCTGTTAAAAAGTTACAACCTTCAAGGTATGAGCTTGCAACTCCATGTGTGTACCAAGAGGTAACAAATGTTGTTCCGACAAACCAACCACCTATAGCAAGGTATGCACAAGGAAGTAGGAGTAGTCCGGACCAACCAATAAATACAAAGCGGTCGCGCTTCAACCAATCATCAAGGACATCAAACCATCCTCTTTGTGGGGCGCTACCAACTGCGATCGTCATGAGAAATCGTTTTTAGCTTCGGGATACGCAGTGACTGTAACAAAGATTGAGAGTAATGTGGGGAAATATTTGTATATCTGAAATGCCTTGTAAAGCTTTCCTGACTTTTTTATTAAAAATTAGGTAAGAATACTCCCTTAGTTTGTTAAATTATCTGAAATAGGCTCTAAAAAAAAGATAAAAATGAATTCAGACCTCACGTCTTTCGATAAAATCGAACAAAAAATTGGTGGATCAAGAAAAATTTCAAATTATATTATTGGAGGAATGCTTACGATAGGTGGGATTGGTTTTCTTTTGGCCTCAATATCTAGCTACACAGGAAGGGATTTATTACCTTTAGGAAATCCTTCAACTTTATTGTTTATCCCTCAAGGAATCATAATGGGAGCATACGGAGTATTAGCCAATCTATTAAATTTTTACTTGTGGTATTTGGTTTACATAAATTTTGGTTCAGGGAGTAATTATTTTGATAAATCATCAAAATCTGTAGAGATAAAAAGAAAAGGTTTATTTAAAGATATTGAAGTTAAATTAAATTTCGATGAAATTAAATCGGTTAAGTTGGATATTAGTGAGGGATTTAATCCTAGAAGAAGAATTGCCCTGGTATTAAAAGGTAGAAAGAAACCTCTCCCTTTAAGCGGAGCAGGTGAACTTAAACCACTGCTTCAAGTTGAAGAAGAAGGCGCTCGCTTGGCTAAATTTTTGGATGTTAATTTGGAGGGCCTAAAATAAAAAAAAAATATTTTTTAAAAACATTATCCTTTATACAGATTATGTTTTTGGTGCAAGCTTGTGGTTATAAAAATAAGCTTGATTCAAATTATTACTGCCAAAAACTTAAACTTAGTTGTACACAGAGTAATAAAGTGGTGTACTTCAAAACTACAAAAGGTGATTTTGAGGTTAAATTATTTGGTAAAGATAACCCAGTAACGGTATCAAACTTTCTAGAAAACATAGAAAATAATATTTACGTAAATCAAAAATTCTATAAAATAATTAATTTTGCCCAAATAAGGTTTATACATGGCGGTGTCAAACCAGAGAATGAACTTTATATTGAACCAAAACGAAACCTGTATAAGGCAAGTCCATCGATACCTTTAGAAATAAAATTCAGAGAAGAAATTAAACCAAGATATAACTATCAAATAAAAAATCCTAATGAAACTAGAAATTTAGTCAATATTTTTGAAAGTGGTTCAATCGCTATGGTTAAAACCGGTAAGAATAAGTCTTCCTCTACTGAATTTTTTTTTGTAACTAGTAAGATTCCAGAACTCGATGGAAGATACTCTATTTTTGGAAAGATTATTAAAGGATTAGATGTACTCAAAAAAATAAATCAAGAAGATTATATCAAGGCAGTCCAGATATCTAATTAAATTTCAAGAGAATATTTGTTTATTTTCAACATTTCTGTGTTAACTCCTGAAGAGCGTTTAAGAGCTACCTTGCCAGTCCTGGCTATTTCTAGGATGCCGTATGGCTCGAGTAATTTCTCTAAAGCAACTAACTTCCCCGGATCTCCAACTACCTCGAGAGTTAAAGCCATATCTGATACATCAACAACTTTTGCACGGAAAATCTGTACTATATCAAGTATATTACTCCTGGTATCTTCTTTCGATGAAACTTTTAATAACATCAATTCCCTCTCAACAGCTGCGAGATTAGTAAAATCTACAACTCCCAGAACATTAAATAACTTATTAAGTTGCTTAGTCATTTGTTGAAGAGTTTCATCATCACCTTCAACTACCATTGTTAACCTTGAAATCCCTTTAGATTCTGCAGGTCCTACAGCAAGGCTATCTATATTGAATCCCCTTCTAGCAAAGAGGCCTGAGATTCTACTCAAAGCTCCAGATTCGTCTTCTACAAGAACTGATAATGTATGTTTCATATTTTAAAAGGTTTTTAAATCTCTAATCCATTCATAAGAAATTCTATTGAATACTGAAGGATCTTCATCATGGATACAATGCCCTGAATTGGATACTATTTTTAATTTTACCCATCTATGGAAATTTGCAATCTTTTTACCAACAAACAAAGGTATGAAATTATCTTTTTCTCCCCAAATCAATAAAAAAGGAATTTTTTTTGAGGCGCTAAGTTTTCTCAAAAGATAAGAAGCTTTCAATTTTTCATCTCTTGAAGACATTCCAATACACATCGCTCTTAATGATCTAGCTGAAGTTCTCCTTAAAACTGGTTTTGTAACTAAATCTATTAGTTCAAGATTAATATTTTCTTTTTTGAAATAGGCAGAATTTAATCCAAGTTTTATAACCCCTAATTTTGTGATTAAAAATAAAATAATTTCTAAAGGGAAAAATATAAAAAATATTGTTATGAATCCATCTTGAAATTTCTTTAATGGAGATTTTTTTGTTTTTGACTTTTTAATTTCTTGGATTCGATCTGGCAAAGGCGATGCAATAACTGTTGCAATCTGATCATCAAATGAAACAGCACATGTTAAAGCCACCAATGATCCGAGGGAATTGCCAATAAGAATTACTTTCCGAGAGTTCTTAGGTCTTATTACCTGCAAAATAAAGTCTTTAACTTGATTACACCAAATTTCATTATTTAATTTTCCAATTTGTCTTATCCCAGGTTGATCTGAATCTCCAAATCCTATTAAATCTAAAGAATATGAGGCACAATTTCTTTTCGCAAAATATTCTATGTTATTCCTCCAATGTTTTCGACTGGCGCCAAATCCGTGAAGAAAGATAATTGGAATTTCATTATCTTCGCCTGAAACACTCCAACAAACTTTAAAACCATTCCAATTCCAGAAATTAGGAAAATTAATATTTTCTTCTTCAAAATAATTATTCATATATTCAAAAATTTTCAAGATATTTGCATTATCTACTTTTTTAACAAATAAATGTATATTGAATGTAAATTATAGTAATCAATACATTTTACTATGGCGAAAGAAATTTTTAGTATCGCGGCAGTTTTTTGGATACTGATACCAATAGGATTGGTGGGTGGAGCATTATTATTAAAGTTTCAGGGAGATTGATTCTCACGAACACATCACAAATTGAGTTATTGTCTACAAGTTAAGCAAATCTTAAAATATGAAGATTCTTTTAGTAGGAGCAACAGGGACACTTGGGAGGCAAATAGCTAAGCAAGCTATAGAAGATGGACATGAAGTTAGATGCTTTGTAAGAAACCCAAGAAAAGCTTCCTTTCTACAAGAGTGGGGTTGTGAATTAACAAAAGGTAACTTATTGAATTCATCTGATATTGAATATGCATTACAAGATATTGAAGTCGTTATTGATGCTGCTACTAGTAAACCAGATGATCCTAAAAGTATTTATGAAATAGATTGGGATGGAAAACTTAACTTATTTAATGCTTGTGAATCTTTAAATATAAAAAGAGTGATATTCCTTTCAATCCTTTTAACAGAGAAATTCAGAAATGTTCCATTAATGGACATTAAATATTGTACTGAAAAACTTCTTGAGAAATCTGGTCTAGATTACACAATCTTCAAATGTGCAGCTTTTATGCAAGGAGTTATAAGTCAATTTGCTATTCCAATTTTAGATAGTCAAGCAGTATGGATGAGTGGAACTCCAACTAAAATTGCATACATGAATACTCAAGATATGGCAAAAGTTATTGTTGCAGCAGTTAATAATCCAAAAACTTATAGAACATCATTGCCATTGGTTGGTCCTAAAGCATGGGATTCAAACGAAGTCATATCGCTATGCGAAAAATTTAGCGAAAAGAAAGCTAAAATTTTTAGAGTTTCCCCTTTCCTAATTAGTATCACTCAAAAAGTAGTTTCCTTTTTCCAAGATTCTTTAAATGTTGCTGAAAGATTGGCTTTTGCTGAAGTAACTAGTAGTGGTGAATCATTAGATGCTGACATGAGTAAAACATATGAAATTTTAGAACTTAAAAAAGAAGATATGACATCACTAGAGAGTTATATAAAGGAGTACTACCAACAAATTCTTAAGAGATTAAGGGAAATGGAAGCAGATCTAAATATTGAAGAAAAAAAGAGATTACCTTTTTAATATTGCAATTTTAAACTTTAATAGTATACTTGTACTATATAAATATAGCTCACCTATGTCTGTTTCAAAGTCTAAAAATCTTGAACGAAAACTAGATAATTTTGCAAAAGAAGCAAAAAATGAATTGAATAATGTTTGCGGATCTTCATTATGGGAAAGCCTTGGCTTTGTTTTTTTTGATCAATTAGAAGATTCTGAAAAAATTGCAAAAGCTAATTTTTACTATGGTCAACTTCAAATAATTAATGAAATTAAATTTTCAATTTGAATTGATTTCCATATTTTTACCTATGTTTTTTTTTCTTAAATCAATTTTGGCCAATCTTTTTCTGATAATATAAATTTAGTAAAAGATTAATTAATGATTGAAACTTCAGGTGTAATAGAAAAAGAGCAGGGAAATGGATTTTATTTGGTTACCTTGGAACAGCCTGAAGGGCATCAATGTTTATGTAGAGCTGCTGGTAAATTGACTAAATTTAGAATTAAATTACTAGCTGGAGACAAAGTGTTAGTTGAGATAAGTCCTTATGATCTTTCTAGAGGAAGGATAACTTATAGAGAGAGAAATGCAGGGGGTGCTAAACCCACAACTAATAAAAACAACCCCAAGAGGAATAATAAGTAAATAGTTATTTTAGATAATATTTTTTATTGCTTCTTTAAACTCACTTCTTTGTTTAACACCTTGCCATTGTTTTTTTAATAATTTTTCTTTAAAAAGTTGAACTGTTGGTGTGCCGTTAATACCAGCTTGTTTTGCTATGTTTTGATCTTTATCAATATCTATTTCAACCCCAAGCACTGCACCATCTAGTTCTTTGATCACCCTTTTTAATTGAGGTTTCAATACATGACATGGGCCGCAGCTTGGGGAACTAAAAATTACTAAGATAGGTTTTTTACTCTCATGATAGAGTTTTCTTAATGCATAACTGCCTTTTTGCCATTCAGAATTTGAATCGAAAGTATCTTCATTAACTTCTTCTTCATTAAAGTCTGATGAATTGAGTTTTTTTTCTGGTTCAGGTGTTTCTCTGACTATAGTTTTTGCTAAGTTTTTCTCTGCTAGCCACCTTTCGGTAGCTAATGCTGCCATGCATCCAGTTCCTGCAGCTGTAACTCCTTGTCTCCACTCAGAATCAACAACATCACCTGCTGCAAAAATGCCTTCAATAGATGTTTCTGGTCTTCCTGATTTGCAAGCAATATATCCTTTATTATCTAAATCAATTTTGTTGCCTAAGAACTTCGTATTTGGTGTGTGTCCTATCGCATAAAAAAGACCCTTTATATTGATTTCCCCTTTACCTTCTTTAGAATGAATAGTTTCTATTTTCTCAAGCCATTCAGAACCATCAGCTTTATTAACTTTTGTGTTCCAATGAATTTCTATCTTTGGGTTAGCTTTTACTCTATCAACCATTGCTGCGCTAGCCCTTAATTTTTCTGATCTAACAATTAAATGCACCTTGCTGCCATATTTTGTGAGGTATGCTGCTTCTTCACAAGCAGAGTCTCCTCCTCCTATCACAGCTAGTTCTTCTTCTCTGAATTGTGGAGTTGCTCCATCACAGATTGCACAAGCACTTATTCCTTTACTCCAGAATTTATCTTCATTTATCACGCCTAATCTATTTGCACTCGCTCCAGTTGCAATAATAATTGAGTTAGTTTTTATAGTCCCTTCTAAAGTTTTTAATTCAAAGGGATGTGAATCAGTATTTATTGATATAACATCACTTTCGTATAAATTAGTACCCCATCTTTCTGCTTGAGACTTCATTAGATCCATTAACTCAGGACCTAGTACTCCATCAGGGAACCCTGGATAATTTTCAACAAATGTAGTAGTCATTAATTGGCCACCAGGAATTCCACCTGAATTAAATCCTGTTACGAGTAAAGGTTGAAGATTTGCTCTTGCTGCATATATTGCAGCAGTATAGCCTGCAGGTCCTGAACCTATAATTACAACATTTTCTACGTTTGAAGTGTTCTCTTTATTCTCCATTTATTTACTAATTTCACTTCCAATAATAATAAAAAAACCCAAATAATGTAGGGCGGGTTTCACTCGATCGATTTGTTATTTAATCGTTGACTTTTTGGTCCAATGATTTTTTTAATTCCTTTGGGAAGTTTAAAACAGAATTTTTTAAATTTTCGTTCTTTTCTCCAATATGTAATATCCACTCTCTAAATTCTTCTGCAATTGCGTAACTATCTTCATATCTTTCTAGAGTGTCCATTGCAGATATTCTGTTAGTCGCCCAACAGGTAGCAATGTCAATTCTTTTTCTAATGAAATTTTCCATTGAAACATAAAAGTTGTATATACATAAACACATCAAACAGCTTATGTATTGTCTAATAAGTTACAACTTCGTACTTCCAAACAATAATTTAATCTTTAATTTATATTTGAATAGATTTTTGCGCTATTTATAAAGAAAATATAAAGAAATAGAATTAAACAGCCTCGCTATGGTTTGCAAGAAGCCTTTCGACTTCCTCGAAACCCTCTTTTGCTGAATTTATTGCAAGTTCCTCGCTAACTTTTTCTTCTGAAACTAATTTTGAAGATATTTTCTTCAAAAGAGTTTCTTTTTTTTCTCTTAGTGAACTAACAATTTCTTCTTCAATTATAGATTTTATAGCTTTAGAAATTATTTTTTTGTCATTTGCTTCCTCGAATGTGCCCTGAACTAATTCCTGAATAAATAATCGATGAACCTCACTACTCCTAAGAAAGCTTTCTGTTGCATTAATAATTCCTTCAACAAGAGCTTCATCCGGTTCAGAATCATTTTCTGCCAGCTTAAATTCCCAATCTAGATGTCTTCTTTGCCAGCCTGCTGAGTGGAGACTGGGCATGACTGTCTGTGAATAAGTATCCACTGACATTTCATAAATTCTCTCTGCTAATTTCTCGCACCAGTCTTTACCATGCTTTTCAAGGTTTTTCTGCATAGTTTGCCTTGGAACTGCATGTCCACCATGATGACTGTGACATACTCCATCAGGACATTCGATTGCTTTTATACTCATTTTGATATTTGGTACCTTCATATTCTAGATAGCTATTTTTTGTAGAAAAGAAAATATATTTTTAACAAAAATCTAAGACTTTTGACTTTCTTCAATTTATATTTAGTATGTTAAAAAAATAAATAAATTGACAAAGATACTTATTCCTTCCGAAACATGCTCTGGTGAAAGGAGAGTTTCAGCTACCCCAGAAGCGGTAAAGAAATTAAAAAGCCTTGGATGTGATGTTTATATTGAAAGTTCAGCGGGAAAATTATCAGGATTTAGTGACTTGTCATATGAAGAATCGGGTGGAACCATAATAAGCAACTCAGATCAAAAAATTTGGGGTGAAGCTGACCTGATATTTTGTGTTCAAACTCCATCAGAGGATAATTTAACTACCTTAAAGAAAGGTGCAGTTCTCCTCGGTCTTCTTAACCCATATGGTAATAAGGAGCTTCTCAAGATTATAAATAGTAATAAGATTTCAGCTTTATCATTAGAATTGCTTCCAAGGATTAGTAGAGCGCAATCTTCTGATGTTCTCTCTTCACAGGCCAATATCGCAGGATATAAAGCAGTTCTTTTAGCTGCAAGTGAGTTAGATAGATACTTCCCAATGCTTATGACTGCAGCAGGCACAGTTCAACCTGCCAAAGTAGTGGTTCTTGGTGGTGGCGTTGCAGGATTGCAGGCAGTTGCGACAGCAAAAAGACTTGGTGCGATAGTATTTGTATCTGATATTAGACCTGCAGTAAAAGAACAAGTAGAGTCCCTCGGAGCAAGATTTATCGAACTTCCTGAAGTTGATGAAAAACCTGGAGAAGCTGGAGGTTATGCAAAAGCTGTTACACCCGAATTCCTTTCAAAACAGAAGGCTACTTTAACTAAATATTTATCTGAAGCAGATGTTGCTATATGTACAGCGCAAGTTTTAGGTAAAAAGGCCCCTGTTTTAATAGACGCTCCCATGATTGAAAAAATGAGACCTGGTGCAGTAATTATTGATTTAGCAGTTTCTCAGGGAGGGAACTGCGAAGGAACAAAATCAAATGAAACTATTATCAAAGATGGGGTAAAACTTATAGGAGCGGGCGAATTACCCTCTTCAGTGCCTTACGATGCAAGTTCACTTTATGCTAAGAACTTAACATCTTTGATTACACCATTTATAAAAGATGGTGTAATTAAATTAGATAAAGAGGATGAACTCATTTCTGGATGTTTATTAAGCGATGAAGGAGTTGTTCTTCAAAATAAAGTTTTTGAAAATTGAGGTTTTAAAATTATGTCTTTTATAAGTCTTCTTTGGGTTCTTTTACTTGGTAGTTTATTAGGTCTCGAGTTAATTGGAAAAGTCCCTCCTACTCTTCACACACCTCTAATGAGTGGAGCAAATGCAATCTCAGGCATAACAATGCTTGCAGCGTTGACTTTAATTGTAAAAGCAGAGGGTAACGTACCACTTTTAATTATTGGTTCAGTTTCTCTTGGATTCGCTCTGTTTAACGTTGTAGGCGGTTTCTTTGTAACTGATCGAATGCTCGCGATGTTTAGTCGTAAACCATCTAATAAGAAGTAATTTTTAACATGAATCTACCTGTAATCATTAAATTCGTTATTGACCTTCTAGCAGTACTTTTATTGGCTTTGGGAATAAAAGGATTGTCAAAAGTAAAATCAGCAAGGGATGCCAATAGATTAGCTGCATTTGCAATGTCGCTATCAGTAGTAGGATTACTTTCTTATTATTTAGGCACTTCTGGAATTGCTATTCAGTCCTGGATTTGGATAATAATTGGATCAATCATAGGTAGTTTATTTGGAGCAATTCTTGCAAAAAAAGTACCTATGACCTCCATGCCTGAAACAGTGGCTTTGTTCAATGGTTGTGGAGGAATGTCATCACTTTTAGTTGCCTTAGGAGTAGCTATTTATCCTTTATCTGGTGGCCAAGAAAATTTTGATTTTTTTAAGTCACTGATTAACGAAGTTTCTATATCTGTTTCCATATTTGTAGGTGCAATAACTTTCACAGGTTCGATTGTCGCAATGGCAAAGTTACAGGGTTGGTTATCAACTCCAGGATGGACTCAGAGCAAACTTAGACATTTTGTGAATATTGTTTTTGCAGTAGCTTCATTGATAGCCTTTTTTGATTTAGTAAACGGCAATACAAGTTCTATTTGGCTTTTAGTTATAGTTTCTTCTGTATTAGGTATAGGAGTTACGTTACCTATTGGTGGAGCTGATATGCCAGTTGTTATATCTTTATTAAATAGCTATTCAGGGATTGCAGCAGCAGCAGCAGGTTTCGTTGTAGATAGTCAGCTTTTGATAGTCGCAGGAGCAATGGTTGGAGCAGCAGGTCTAATACTTACTCAAGTAATGTGTAAGGGGATGAACAGATCTTTGGTCTCAGTTCTTTTTGGAGGATCTTTGTCTGCGCAAAGTTCGGCCTCTTCTGGATCAGGAGAATATACAAATATAACTTCTTGCAGTGTTGAAGAATGTGCATTGACTTTAGAAGCCGCAAATAAGGTAATAATTGTTCCAGGTTATGGTCTCGCAGTAGCTCAGGCTCAACATACTTTACGGGAAGTGACAAAAAAACTAGAACAAAATGGTATTGAAGTTGTTTATGCAATACATCCTGTAGCAGGGAGGATGCCTGGACACATGAATGTACTTTTAGCAGAAGCAGATGTTCCTTACGAACAACTTAAAGAGATGGATGTTGTGAATCCTGATTTTCCAGCAACGGATGTTGTTTTAGTTTTAGGAGCAAATGATGTAGTCAATCCTCAGGCTAAAAATGATAGTTCTTCTCCTCTGTATGGAATGCCAGTTCTTGATGTGCAGGAAGCAAGAACGGTATTTGTAATTAAACGAGGTATGAGTGCAGGTTACTCCGGAATAAAAAATGACTTGTTTGATCTGCCAAATACTTCTATGGTCTTTGGGGATGCGAAGAAGGTATTAAATGATCTAATTGGAGAATTAAAGGATCTTGGTATTGGAGAGAAATAATAGTAAATCTTCAAGTTTTTCAGATTATTTAAAAAATAAGCCATTTCGAGAAGTTTTACCTTGGATAGGCGGCGACTTACAAACTTTGAGAGATACTTTTGTTATTGATTTTGGTAAATCAAAGAAAAATAAAAAAATATTCTTTCCGATTAATAAAATTCTTTCTAAAAAATTTGAATATGATTATCTTCTAGGATTTTTAGAATTACCTGAAAATTTCAACCCTCTAAGGGGTTTTGTAATCGTTACACATGGTTTAGGTGGATCAACTAAACGGTTTGGTTTAAGAAGAATCTCTAGGAAATTAGTAAATAATGGTTTTGGAGTTCTTAAATTAAATTTAAGAGGATCTGGATCTGCGAGATATTTAGCTAGAGGAAATTATTGTGCTAGATGCTCTAGTGATGTTATTTCCGCAATTAATTATTTTAAAAAATTTATCAATTTAGAGTTTGAAGATCTCTTGAAAATGAATAATCCTCCAATTTACGGAGTTGGATTATCTTTAGGCGGAACAATTCTTTTAAATGCCTGTTTAGATTACGATGAAAACAAAGGAGAAAAACTTTTAGATGGCCTAGCCTGCGTTAGTAGCCCTTTAGATTTATCATCATGTAGTCTCTGTATTGAAAAATCTAGAAATTCTATCTACCAAAAATGGTTACTACACCGCTTAAAAAATCAGTTATGGGATGGATTCAATGATGAAGGCAAAATTCTTTATAACGAGAAATTAAGAAAAAAAATTAGAAGTTTAAAAAGTATAAGGGAATTTGATCAGAAATTTACAGCTCCTAGTTGGGGATTTAATTCTTTAGAAGATTATTATGTAAAAGCTTCTCCAATATTTAGAATTCAAAACTCAATAAAAAAATTACCTTCAATGCTTTTTATTCATGCGAAGGATGATCCTTGGGTTCCATATAAAGATACTTTGAATTTAAGAGAAAAATTTATAGATAAATTTACTATTTTAATAACTGAAAAAGGAGGTCATAATGGTTTTCACTCGATTAATGGCTGCTGGTCAGACGAAGTCGTAAAGAACTGGTTTATGAGTATCTAGGACTATTTAAAAATGGTGTTTTTTTTAAAATCCATTTTTCTATTGGCTTCCCGTTAATAATATGTGAGGTAAAAATTTCTGAAATTTTATCTGGAGAAACTTTCTCATACCAAATACCATCTGGCCAAACAAGAAGAATTGGGCCGTTCTTACATATCCTTAAACAGTCAGCTTTTGATCTTAATATATGAACGTTTTTTGTAGAGGGATCATTCTCAAATTTTTTTAAAATTTTTTTAAGACATTCCCATGTTTTTTGACCCTCATTGCCTTTAAAGCATTTCTGTTTTGTGGGTGTTGCGCATAGTAGAAGATGCCTATTAATATTCACTTTTATCCAATACTTAAGTATTTTTGCCCTTTTTTAATTTCTTGCTTAACAAAAAGTCTGGCCCAATTGTCTACTTCAATAATATCCTCCAATTCAGGACTCAAATTCAAATCCTCCATATGTGATTCACAAGCTTTACTTATAAATGTTGGAATTTCTTGAAAAGAAATTTTTTCTTTAAGGAATTGTTCAACAGCCATTTCATTAGCAGCATTTAAGACTGCAGGCATAGTCCCAGAAGATTTTCCTGCGGCATAGGCAAGTCCCATGCATGGATATTTAAACTCGTCAGGCTCTTTAAAAGTTAATTTCCCAATTTCACTTAGATTTAATCTTTTCCAATTTGTTTTAAATCTTTCAGGCCAACTCATCGCATATAAAATAGGTAGCTTCATATCTGGCCAACCTAATTGAGCTAATACTGAAGAATCTTCCATCTCAATCATTGAATGAATAATACTTTGAGGGTGGATAACTATTTCGATATTTTCGTAAGGGGTACCAAATAAATAATGAGCCTCTATTACTTCTAATCCTTTATTCATAAGAGTTGCAGAATCTACAGTTATTTTTTTTCCCATATCCCAATTAGGATGTGAAGTCGCATCTTTCACTGTGACATGCTTTAAATCCTCAACTGCCCAATCTCTGAAAGCACCACCAGAAGCTGTTAAATGTATGGCTTTTAAACCCTTAGGCATCTCTCCTGTTGAAAAATCTGCATTTTCATAATTAGGTAATCCTTGTAAACATTGAAAGATAGCGGAGTGTTCTGAATCAGCAGGTAAAAGCCTACTATTATTTTTCTTCAATGAAGGAATAACAATTGGCCCTGCCGCAATTAAAGTTTCTTTGTTAGCAAGTGCAATATTTTTCCCCGCATTAATTGCTGAAATTGTTGGAATTAAGCCTGCACATCCCACTATCCCTGTAACCACAGTATCTGCCTTATCCCATGCTGCAACTGCGTTAATCCCCTCCTTTCCACTTAAAACCAAGGGAGCACTATCCAAATGTAAGTTATTAATATTTTCTTTTAAATCTTGTATAAGATTTTCATCCTCTATCGCAACTACTTCTGGTTTATGTGTTTTAACTTGTTCTGTTAATAAATTAATATTTCTTCCTGCCGAAAGAGCTATGGCTTTAAACTTATCAGGCTGCTCACTAGCTATTTCGAGAGTTTGAGTCCCAATTGAACCAGTAGAACCGAGCACGGTAATGTATTTCAATTTTATCTGATATTTCTAATATCTTCCCATTTAAAGGTCTATTTAAAAAACAAAAATTTCAAATTGGTTTTTTTCTTAAAATTTAGATCCTTATCCATGTTGTTATTTCCTTTGATTGATCAATAAGTTCAATACCTTTTTCTTTTAACAAATTCCTAATTTCATCGGATTTCGTATAATTCT
>CACCCI010000013.1:0-24613 GCA_902544495.1 uncultured Prochlorococcus sp. | reverse complement strand
TTGCAAATTTCAATTGAAAATTTGGAATAAAATACCAATTAAAGATAATGGAGATAAATTAATAGCTATTCCTAGCTGCCTAAAGTTTTTGGATCCCCACCCTTACTATTTTTTAGGAGCACCTTACAAAGATAAAACTTCTATTTGGAAATTAAGAGAGGAGGTCGTAAATAGACTAGTAAAAGTAAATGATTATTTGATATCACAGAGTAGTTTTAACCTTTTAATTTATGACAGTTGGCGACCTTTAGAAGTCCAGGAATTTATGTTTAAAAGAGCATTTCTAATAGAGTGTGAAAAATCCGATGTTGATATTTCTTTGGAAAATATAAAATCTTATCCAACCATTTTAAAAAAAGTTGAAAAATTTTGGGCATATCCTTCTTATGACACTAGGTGCCCTCCCCCTCATTCAACTGGGGGTGCATTGGATGTTTGTTTATCAGATAAAGACGGAAATCTTGTTGAAATGGGAAGCATGGTTGATCAAATGGATGAGACCTCAAATCCTTATTTTTATGCAAATATAAAAAATGAAGAGGCAATTATTTGGAATAGTAGAAGAAATTTATTAAGGGAAATTATGACCAAATTCGGATTTGCTCAACATCCTAATGAATGGTGGCATTTTAGTTATGGTGATCAATTATGGGCTTGGAAAAATAAAAAAGCAAATGCCCTTTATGGAAAAATTTAAAACCTATTGATTTTCGTTTAGTAAATTCAATATATAATTTTCATCTTGAGTATTTATAAAATCTCCGAAATCCAAATCTAAATTACTCTTCCAATTATCAAATAATGGTTGAAGAGTTTTTTCTAAATCGTTAAGTTCCATTCTTTGTAAAAATGGTTTAGCAAGCCTTTGTAAATTTTTACTTCCGCCCAACCATAATTGGTACTTGTTTTGCCCACTTCCAACAAGTGCTAATTCGGCCATATAAGGCCTGGTACATCCATTCGGACATCCTGTCATTCTGAATAATATTGTCTTTTGTATTTTTAGATCTAATAGCAAATTTTCAATCCTTTTTAATACATCAGGTAATATTCTTTCAGCTTCAGTCATTGCAAGACCACAAAGAGGTAAAGCAGGACAAGCTAAAGCGTGTCTTTGTATTTCATTAATGTTTTCTAAATTTTCGTATCCAATTTTTGATAGAGACTTTTGAATTTCACCTTTGTTTTTATTGGCGATATTACAAAGTAGAATATCTTGATTTGGTGTGAGTCTCAAATCTAAATTATATTTTTTTACAATACTTGTGATGGTATTCTTCTTATCTCCAGATAATCTCCCTGATAATAATGGTAAACCAACGAAATAGGAGTTTTTATTTTGTTTATGCCAACCTAGGTAATCAATAAGAACCTTATCAGGTTCTTTTCTAATTTTTTTAATTTCTTTTTTAAAATACTTATCATAAAGTATCTTTTTGAACCATTTAATACCTTTTCTATGAAGAAGATATTTCATTCTCGAATTTTTTCTTGATTTTCTATCACCATAATCTCTTTGAATAGCCACAATGCTTTGTATTAATTCATAAACATAAGGTTCTTCAACATATCCAAGTGGATCTGCAATTCTAGCAAAAGTCTCTTCATTATTATGTGTGCGACCCATACCACCTCCAACATAGAAGTTGCAACCTTCTAAGTTTCCATCTTTAGAGGTAAAGGCAACTAGTCCTATGTCATTGGTAAGAAGATCAACAGAATTGTCCCCAGGAACTGTAACAGCACATTTGAATTTTCTCGGTAGATAAGTTGAACCATAGAGAGGTTCATCTTTTAACCCACTAAAAACATTATCTTTGAATTGGAGCTTCCTAATTGCTTCAATATCTTTGTCAGGCTTTATGGTGTACTCTAAATCTCCGTCCGCCCAAAGCTCTAAAAAAGTGCCTTGGCCAGCCATTGGGGTGAGAAGATCGGCAACTTTTTTTGCCAATGCTCTTGCAATATTATAGTCTGGCGAATCAAATGGGGCCGCGGGTGCCATAACGTTTCTATTTATGTCTCCACATGCCGCTAATGTGGAGCCCATTGAATTTACTATTGTTTGAATTACTTGCTTTAGGTTTTCCTTTCTAATTCCATGCATTTGGAAGGCTTGTCTTGTAGTTGCCCTAAGTGTTCCATTACCTAGTTTGTCAGATAATTCATCTAATGCTAAAAATAATTTCCCAGGGACTTCACCGCCGGGATTTCTTAACCTAAGCATCATTTGCCAATCTTTACTTTTACCAGGCCTTCTATTTTCCCTGTTATCTTGTTGATAACTACCATGAAATTTTAATAACTGAACTGCATCATTGGTGAAATGATCGCTTTCATTGACTAATTCCGTAGCAAGTGGCTCTTTAAGAAATTTGCTACTTTTTTTGAAATTTTCAAATTTAGAAACTTCTAGTCCATTTGCCAAACAAACAGTTTCTTCCTTTGCAGGATCTTTTTTCTTTTTTACTTTCTCAACTTTGATCAAAGGACCAAAAAATATCTCTTTTTATACATTAGCGAAAAGCTTATTTAACTGGTAGTAAATTATAGTAAGTGAAGTCATATTTTTTTCTTGTCTAAATATTTACTTGAGATAGGAACAGAAGAGTTGCCCGCAAAATTTTCTCATTCTGTTCTAGACCAATTTAAATCTCTAATAGAATTTGAATTTGATAAAAAGTTAATCAAGTTCGAACATATAGTTGTTACCTCCACACCGAGGAGGATAGTCCTACTTCTCGAAGGTTTAGTTGATTATGCAGAAGATAAGATAATAGAAAGAAAAGGGCCTAAAGCAAATTCAGCTTATTTAAATGGATGTCCCACTAATGCTGCTTTAGGATTTGCTAATAGCTTAGATATAGATGTAGGTGAATTAGAAATTAAAAGTACAGAAAAGGGTGATTTTGTATTTGGAAAGAAAATTGAGAAAGGTCAATCAACAAGAATTTCTTTGTCTTCGATTATCCCAAAATTAATAAAGAGTCTTCAAGGCCCTCGATTCATGAAATGGGGTGCTGGCAACATAAAATTTTCAAGGCCTATTAGATGGATTGCCTCTATTTATAATGATGAAATTCTTGATTTTGAATTTGATGAATGTGATTTAAAAATTCAAATAAGTAACAAGTCAAAAAGTCATAGATTAATAAATGAAGTTTTTGAAGTTAAGCATGTTGATAATTTTTTTGAATTATTAGAACAAAATAGAGTTTTAGTTAAACGAGATGAAAGAAAAGAAAAAATTGAAAGTTTAATAAATCAGGAATCTAAATCTTTAAATCTGAAACCTGACCTTTCAGAAGAACTACTAAATGAACTTACTGATTTAGTTGAATGGCCAGATTTAGTAGTTGGAAAATTCAGTGAAGAATTTCTTGATCTTCCAGTTGAAGTTCTCTCAACAGTAATGAAAAGTCATCAGAGATACGTTCCTCTTTTATTGAAAAACAAAAGTTTTTCTAAACTAGATTTAAGCTCTGAAAAAAATATAAGTACAACTTTCTGCGTTATCTCAAATGGTCTTGAAGAATCAAATAATAATATTGCCAAAGGTAATGAGAAAGTATTAAGGGCAAGGTTTTCAGATGCAAAGTTTTTCGTAGAAAGTGACAAAAAAGTTGCTTCAATCGAAAGAAATGAAAAGCTTAAATCTGTTTCCTATTTGAAAGGACTTGGTAATATATTTCAGAGGGTACAAAGGATAGAGGAAGTTACTAAAAAAATTCTTAAATTTTTAAGTGATAAGTCTTTAGAAGAAAAAAAAATAATAGAAGCTGCTAAATACTGTAAAAACGACTTATGTAGCGAAATTGTTTTCGAATTCCCTGAGCTGCAAGGAATAATGGGCGGTAAATATCTTAAATATGAGGGATTTAGTGAGGATGTATGCTTAGCTGTCGCTGAACATTATTTACCATCTTTTTATAAAGATGCTTTGCCCTCCACAAAATATGGTGCAATAGTTTCTATAGCAGATAAGGTCGAAACTTTAATAAGTATATTTATTTCTGGTAAGCGTCCAAGCGGATCATCTGATCCTTATGCCTTAAGAAGAAATTTGAATGGTGTTATTAAAATAATTTGGGATTATGAACTTGATTTACCTTTAGATAAATTATTCAACGAACTTATTGATTTTTGGAAAATTGCATTTCCGAATTTAAACTTCTCAAGAGAAACAGTATTTAATGATTTGAATGAATTTTTAGTTCAAAGAATTGTTAGTCATCTAGAAGAATTATCACTAAGTAAAGAATTAATAAAGGCCATTTGCTCTTCTGATGAATTTTCTCAAAAAAGAGTATTGAATATTGTTGATCTTAAAAATAGGATTAAATCTATTGTTAATTTTAACGAAAAGGGAAATTTTGTTGAAATCCAGAAGGTGATTACTAGGGTAAGCAAATTGGCAAATAATAGTGATCTTTCAAGAGAAGTTCTCTCTACAAGAGATTATATAAACATAAAACTTTTTGAAAAAGATTGTGAATTGAAAGTTTTTGAATTTATTGGAGAATTAGAAAAACTTTTTTCGGAAGGTTATTGCAATTATTTGGAACTTCTAAATATGTTTGAGATTAATGTAAACACTATCGAGGATTTATTTGATAATGAAAAGGGAGTCCTAATAATGTCAGAGGATTTAAAAATAAGAAATAATAGACTCAATTTGTTGAGCTTAATTAGAAATTATTCTCTAAAAATAGCCGACTTTACACTTTTGAACTCTTGACTTTAATGCCACCCTTTATTGAATAATTTTCTAGCATTTTTTCTACTTCTTTATTTTCCCTAACAGCACTATCAACGGGTTTATATTTTAGAGGTGCTAGGGCTTTACCTCTTAAAATCGAACCAAGTGTAAGCATTGTAATTTTAAGTTGCTGTAATGGTTTCATGGAGACAACTCTTTTATATAAGTAACTATCAAAAGTAAGTCTTTGTACATCCATGTCATCACACATCTCAACAAAGGCTTCTCTAGCAGAATCATTTCTGTAGAAAATATTTTGAAGGATTTCTAGCACTTTATAAGTTGTGCCATATTTTTTATCCCATTTTTTAAGATAGTTTTTTAAATCTTTTTCTGATGGAATTATTTGACCGTTTTTTGATGCTTCAACAATTTCTTCAGCACACATTCTTCCGCTTTTTGCAGCAAAATAAATACCCTCTCCAGAACTTTTTGTAACATAACCAGCTGCATCACCAACCAATGCCATTCTCCCAACTACTCTTCTTGGCCTTGGATGCTCAGGAATAGGGTGCGCTTCTACCTTTATTACTTCACCATTAACAAGTCTTTTCTTTGCCCTATTTCTTACACCCTCTTGAAGTCCTTTAATTAATGACTGATTCTTTTGCATAGTTCCAGTGCCCACAGCAACATGATCATATTTAGGAAATACCCACCCATAAAAATCAGGAGAAACATCAGTTCCGACATACATTTCAGCAAGATCTTCGTAGTAACTCATTTCTTGTTTAGGCAATTTAATTCTTTCCTGAAATGCTATGGCAACTTTGTAATCTCCTGCATCCATTGCTTTCGCGACTCTGCTATTGGCTCCATCAGCTCCTATTAAAAGATCAACAGTAAGCTCTTTGAGTTCCCCTTTTTTATCACCATTTGTAAAATCTGAGTAGGAAAGCTTATATGGACCTTGATTATTATCCCCCGTGTCGATAGAAGTAACTAATCCATTTATTAATGTAGCACCAAGATCTGATGCTCTATTGCGCATAAAGGCATCCATAACCTCTCTTCTACACATCCCAATAAACTCATTATCACTTTTCCCATAAACTCTGTCTAAGCTTATATCTACCTCTCTATTTGATGGAGATATCATTCTCATATGCCTTACTTTTCTATCAATAATTGACTCAGGTAAATCAAATTCTTCGACCATGCAAAGTGGAATTGCTCCTCCACATGGTTTTGCATTATCCAATTTTCTCTCGAAGATCCAAGTTTTTATTCCAGCTTTAGCCAGTATTTCTGCCGCACATGAACCACTTGGACCTCCACCAATAACAGCTACCCTCAACATATGAAAAAAAAATAATACTGTATATAAAAGCTACATCTTTTTTGCTTATAAAAGTGCATTTCTTAAAATAATAGTTAATATCGAAATATCTTTTCCAAATTCACTTCTAAATATTGGAACTTAACAAAGATCTCGATCAATTTGATATACCACTTGCCAAAAGAACTTACTTAAATAATCCATATTCTTCACTATTAAAAAAATTATTATTATTTTCACCATTTCTTTTCCTTATATTTTCTGTCGCTTCATTGCGATTTATTAGCAATGTAGAATTAATACCTCTCAATAATCTCAAATTTGAGGTTAAAAGAAATCATGATGCCAGAATTTTGGGCCATCTTCCGTATAATGAAGCTCCTAAAGAGAAACTAGTTTTAATTGATTCTAATATTGAAGTTCATATGGATATGCGCGATTCCCTACTAATGATGAGAGAAGAAGCCAAAAAGGATGGGATATATTTGGTATTCTTGAGTGGTTATAGATCAATAAATTTGCAAAACGATATCTTTTATTCTTTAAAATCTATTAGAAATCAAGAAGCAGCAGAAAGAGCTAGAGTTTCAGCTCCTCCAGGATATTCTGAGCATAGTACAGGTTTCGCAATCGATATTGGTGATGCTACTCAAAGAGAGACAGACTTCGAAACCGACTTCGAAAATACTGAAGCCTTTGGATGGCTCAAAAAAAATGCAGCTAAGTTTCACTTTAAGTTATCGTTTAACAAAGATAATAAATATATAGATTACGAACCCTGGCATTGGAGATATGAGGGGTCAATTGAAGCATTAAAAGTCTTTGAAACCGCAAATAGAAAATTATAAATCTAATTGATTGATTTAATTATTCAATTAGATTATGTTTTTCAAAGTCTTAAAGAGAAAATTCTCATAATAAGCATACTTTGAGTTAGCCTTAATAAAGTCAATCTATTATTTATATAAATTCTATAAATGTCATCTTCGATAAAAGAAATTAGAAATGTTGCAATTATTGCTCACGTAGATCATGGGAAGACAACACTTGTAGATGCATTGTTATCTCAATCAGGAATATTTAGAGACAATGAAGTAATCCCTACATGTGTAATGGATTCAAATGATCTTGAGAGAGAAAGGGGGATAACAATTCTCTCAAAAAATACTGCAGTTAACTATAAAGACACCAGAATCAATATTATAGATACACCTGGACATGCTGATTTTGGAGGAGAAGTTGAAAGGGTTTTGGGAATGGTTGATGGTTGTCTGCTTATTGTTGATGCAAATGAGGGACCTATGCCTCAAACAAGATTTGTTTTAAAAAAAGCATTAGAAAAAGGACTTAGGCCTATAGTCTTTGTAAATAAAATTGATAGACCACGAGTAGTACCAGAAATAGCAATTGATAAGGTCCTTGATTTATTTTTGGAGTTAGGAGCTGATGATGACCAATGTGATTTCCCTTATCTTTTTGGCAGTGGCTTATCTGGTTTCGCAAAAGAAGAGATGGAATCCAATAGTGACAATATGATGCCTCTTTTTGAAGCTATTATCAGACACGTTCCTCCTCCAGTAGGTGACTCTAATAAGCCTCTTCAGCTACAAATAACTACTTTGGATTATTCTGATTTCTTAGGCAGAATAGTAATTGGGAAGATCCACAATGGGACTATAAAAAATGGCCAGCAGGCTAGTTTAATTAAAGAAAATGGAAAAACTATTAAAGGTAAGGTTAGTAAACTTTTGGGATTTGAAGGATTACAAAGAATTGATATAAATGAAGCATTTGCAGGTGATATTGTTGCTGTTTCTGGTTTCGATGACGTTAATATTGGTGAGACCATAGCATGTCCCGATTCTCCTCATCCTCTCCCATTAATCAAAGTTGATGAACCTACCTTAAATATGACTTTTGTTGTAAATGATTCCCCATTTGCGGGTAAGGAAGGGAAATTTGTTACTAGTAGACAACTAAAAAATAGATTGGAGAGGGAACTTTTAACAAATGTTGCATTGAGAGTAGAAGAAACTGATTCTCCTGACAGGTTCTCAGTTTCAGGAAGAGGAGAATTACATCTAGGGATATTGATTGAAACTATGAGAAGAGAGGGTTTTGAGTTTCAAATTTCACAACCTCAAGTAATTTTCAGAGAAATTGATAATGTTGAATGTGAGCCTATAGAGACTTTGGTTTTAGATGTACCTGAAGTATCTGTTGGTTCTTGCATCGAAAAACTTGGATCTAGAAAGGCAGAGATGAAAAACATGCAGACAAGTTCAGATGGTAGAACTCAATTAGAATTTCTTGTTCCATCAAGAGGATTAATCGGATTTCGCGGGGAATTTGTAAGGATTACCAGAGGTGAAGGTATCATGAGTCATTCGTTTTATGAATATAAACCTAAAACAGGAGACTTTGAAACCAGAAGGAATGGCGTTCTTATAGCTTTTGAGGAAGGTGTGGCCACATTTTATGCTTTAAAGAATGCTGAAGATAGGGGAGTCTATTTCATTAAACCTGGAGTTAAAGTTTATAAAGGAATGATAATTGGAGAGAATAATCGACCGCAAGATCTTGAGTTGAATATATGTAAAACTAAGCAGTTGACTAATATGAGGTCTGCAGGAGCAGAAGAACTTGATACTTTGCAGTCACCTGTCGATATTACCCTTGAAAGAGCACTCGAATATATTGGTCCTGATGAAATGCTAGAGGTAACACCGGATTCAATAAGAATGAGAAAAATAAATAAAAAGAAGAAAAATTAGTAATTGGTTTAATGAATAAAGAAAGTACAAAAAGTTTTCAAGAATCCCTTTTTACAGCTTTAAATCTTTTTAATAATCATGAATGGTATGAGGCTCATGATGCTTTTGAAGAAATATGGAATTCCGTAGATGGTGACGAAAGACAAGTTATCCAAGGAATTTTACAAGTATCTGTTTCTCAGTTTCACTTAAGTAAAGGCAATTTAAATGGAGCTACTATTTTGCTTGGAGAAGGTTTAGGTAGAATAAAAACTAGAACGAAGATTGATTTAGGGATTGATCTTGAATCCTTCTGCCGATGTTTGGAAGATTTATTGAAAAAATTACAATATAAAGAATTATTAAAAGAGGACGATAAGCCTTTTTTGAAACCTATTTGATGAATATATCTTTATCTTCAATTAAATTATTATTATCTATTTCATTCTTTTTTCAAGAAAAGAGGAAAACTAATCGATCTCAAGAAAAATGAACCTAAATATTCATAATGTATCCCTTTCAATTAAAGGAAGATTAATCGTAGATGATGTTTCCATAACTGTTAATCCAGGTGAAGTTGTAGGTTTGATGGGACCTAATGGTGCTGGGAAAACTACAACTTTTAATCTTGCTGTTGGGAATATAAAACCAGATAAAGGTGAAATTTTAATGAATGGGAAAAATATAACCAATCTTCCTCTACCAATTAGATCAAGACTTGGGTTAGGGTACTTAACTCAGGAAGCGAGTATATTTAGAGACCTTACTGTTAAGGATAATATAGATTTGGCTTTACAAGAATTATCTTTTGGTAGAGCAGCCATAAGAAATAGAAGAGAACAATTAATTAATGAATTCAATTTGAATAATTTCGTAGATAACTATGGTTATCAACTTTCAGGAGGAGAGAGGAGGAGGTGTGAAATAGCTAGAGCTCTTACTGTAGGCAGAAAAGGCCCTAAATATTTGTTATTAGACGAACCTTTTGCTGGGATCGATCCTCTAGCTGTTAATGATCTAAAGAAACTAATTCTTAAATTAAGTTGTGATGGGGTCGGGATTCTCATTACAGACCATAATGTGAGGGAAACCCTTTTAATTACTAACAAATCATATGTATTAAGTGAAGGAAAAATTTTAGCTTACGGTTCATCAAGTGAATTGGCTGATAATCCAATAGTCAAGAAGTATTACCTAGGAGATAATTTCAAACTTTGAAATGCTTTTTTAAAGTAAATAAAAACTTTAATTATTAAAGATTTACTCATATAAGAATGATTTAAATTATTATTTGATTGTAATTTAATATTAAAACTTGAGAAATTTCTAGAAATGATACTAGATAATTTTTTTAAAAATTTAATATATGAACCGGTTTCAGTTTTAGGTCTCTTAGTTTTTTATTTTTTATTAATTAACTTACCAATATCTTTGGGTGCAGTTTTTAGAAAAAAGTCTTCTTCTGCTGTAAGACTTATTACGATTTTAGTGAACTTATTGATAACATTACAATTAACTTTTAGGTGGTCAATTTCTGGGCACTTTCCTATCAGTAATTTGTATGAATCTCTTTATTTCCTAACTTGGGGTATCACATTAGGCCAACTATTGGTTGAAAGAGAATACCAAGCTCCAATAATTCCCTCGATTGCTATACCAATTGAGTTATTGACTGTAGCTTTTGCTTGCTTTGTTTTACCTGAGGATTTGAAATTATCGTCCAACTTAGTTCCAGCTTTAAGGTCTAGTTGGTTAATAATGCATGTTAGTGTCGTAATGCTTAGTTATGCAGCATTAATAATAGGTTCTTTACTTTCAATATCAGTTTTGTTTACTAATAAAAATAAGCCGCTTCAAATCAGAAGTAGTTCTACAGGTATAGGAGGATTTAAACTTTCAAATAGCTATCCTGTTAATGATTTAGTTGAACCTATCGAATTTTCTCATTCAGAAGAATTAGATACATTAAGTTATCGTTCTATATTAATCGGCTTTGTTCTTTTAACTCTTGGTTTAATTTCTGGTGCGGTCTGGGCTAATGAGGCTTGGGGCACATGGTGGAGTTGGGATCCAAAAGAAACTTGGGCATTCATTTCATGGTTATTTTATGCCGCTTATCTTCATATGAGGATAAGCAAGGGTTGGCAAGGACGTAGACCAGCATTATTAGCATCTACAGGCTTTTTAGTAGTTTTAGTATGTTATTTAGGAGTTAATTTCTTGGGGATAGGGTTGCATAGTTATGGCTGGATATTTGGGTAATTTGTTAATCTCCCAGGAAATTTATTGAGGTTCAGAAAGAACATTACCCTTTTGAGCTTCTTGTGCAACTTTTCTCAAGTCATCACATCCCTCTTTTAATGTTGGGTAAGCAAACATTCCACTGCCTGCAATAAAACAATTAGCTCCAGCATCTGCACATTGTGAAATAGTCCAATTTGCTTTTATTCCCCCATCAACTTCAATGTCGACATTTAAGTTTTTTTCGATGACAAAGTTTCTTATTTCTCTTATTTTATTAAGCATTGTTGGTATGTAAGCCTGTCCACCAAAGCCTGGATTAACTGTCATAACTAAAACATGATCAACCATATCCATAATGTTTTTAATCATTTCAAAAGGAGTATGAGGGTTTAATGCAACAGAAGGAGATCCTCCTAAATCTCTTATTCTTCCGAGTACTCTATGCAAATGAATATTTGCTTCGGCATGAGCTATTACCACTCCTGGTTCACCATTCGCTCCCTTTGTAGCGTTTACATAAGATTCAAGCATGGTTTCACAGTTGTATTGACTAACCATTAATTGAGTTTCAAAAGGGACATTGCAATATTTCCTGCATGCCGCAATCATTTCAGGACCGAATGTGAGATTTGGCACGAAATTCCCATCCATTACATCAAATTGAATTCTATCTACTCCAGCTTCTTCCAGCTCTTTCACACATGCCCCCATATTTGCCCAATCTGCTGGTAAAACTGAAGGAATTATTTGAATTGGTCTATTAACACCAGCTAAAATTGTTTGATTTGACTCAGTCATTTAATTTTTAAAATATTTAATAAAGATACTATATTTAGTTGTTTATTCCTAATTTCAAGTCACGGCCTGATAAAGTATCACCTGTAAAGAGTTAAAAAAAGCTTACTAGCATAATAATTCTCATAAAAAATGACATTTTTTATGAGATCATACTCAAAACCTTTAAGAAAATCCTCAAAATTTAATTGTGAATCAAACTTTAATTCAAGAAATTCTCGAAGTTGTCGAGCAAGCAGCTATTGCCTCAGCAAAACTAACAGGACTTGGTCAAAAAGATGAAGCTGATGCTGCCGCAGTAGAAGCAATGAGATTGCGAATGGGCAAAATTGAAATGAAAGGGAAAATTGTTATTGGAGAAGGTGAAAGAGATGAAGCACCTATGCTTTATATTGGTGAAGAGGTTGGTAGTGGAAATGGTCCAGGGGTTGACTTTGCAGTAGATCCTTGTGAAGGAACAAATCTTTGTGCGAATAACCAAAGAGGTTCTATGGCGGTTTTAGCTGCTTCTGATACGGGTGGTCTTTTCAATGCGCCTGATTTTTACATGAACAAATTAGCAGCGCCTCCTGCGGCCAAAGGTAAAGTAGATATTAGAAATTCAGCCACTGAAAACTTGAAGATACTAAGTGATTGCTTGGGCCTTTCTATTGATGAGCTTACTGTAGTTGTAATGGATAGAACTAGGCATAAAGATTTAATTAAAGAGATTCGAGGATGTGGTGCAAAAGTACAACCGATTTCTGATGGTGATGTTCAAGCTGCAATTGCATGTGGTTTTGCAGGTACTGGAACACATTGCTTAATGGGTATAGGTGCAGCTCCAGAGGGTGTTATTTCAGCTGCTGCAATGAGAGCTCTTGGCGGACACTTTCAGGGACAACTAGTTTATGATCCAGCAATCGCTCAAACTTCTGAATGGGCTGATTACACAAAAGAAGGAAATATAAATCGTCTTAATGAAATGGGCATAACAGATATAGATAAAATCTATGAAGCGAATGAATTGGCATCGGGAGAAAATGTTGTTTTTGCTGGTAGTGGAATAACAGATGGATTATTATTTGACGGAGTTAAATTTGAAAGGGATTGTGTTAGAACTAGTAGTCTAGTTATCAGTACATTAGATAGTACTGCAAGGTTCACAAATACTGTCCATATAAAAGATGGTGCTAAGAGTATCAGCCTTTAAAAATTCACTTTTGATTTTATGCATATTGTTGTCGTCGGACTGAGTCATCGCACGGCACCTGTCGAAGTGCGTGAGAAGTTAAGTATTCCTGATCAATCCATCACAGAGTCATTAAAAGCATTAAAAGCTTTCTCTGATCTATTGGAGGTGTCAATTTTAAGTACTTGTAATAGGCTGGAAATATATGCGCTAGTAAAGGATAAAAATACTGGAATTTCATCTATTAAAGAATTCATATCAGAATATTCTGGAATTATTTTTGAAGATTTAAATCCACATCTTTTTTGCTTTAGACAGGAAGAAGCAGTTTTGCATTTGATGAAAGTTTCGGCAGGACTCGACAGCCTTGTTTTAGGGGAAGGACAAATACTTTCGCAGGTAAAAAAAATGATGAGATTAGGTCAAGAGAATCAATCTACTGGACCAATTCTTAATAGATTATTAACTCAATCAGTTAGTACAGGTAAAAAAGTAAGATCCGAAACGAATTTAGGAACTGGAGCTGTGTCAATCAGTTCAGCAGCGGTAGAACTGGCTCAATTAAAAATTGGACAAGAAAAGGGTTTTGATAATCTTGTAAGTTTGGCATCAGAGAACGTTCTTGTTGTTGGCGCCGGACGAATGAGTAGGCTTTTAATAACTCATTTAAAATCAAAAGGATGTCATAAACTTATCCTTTTAAATAGAAATATTGATAGAGCATTAAGTCTGGCACAAGACTTTCCTGATTTAGAGATTGTTTGTAAAGGGTTAAACGAATTAGAAGAAAACATATCATTATCATCGCTTGTTTTTACCAGTACTGCTTCTGAAGAGCCAATTATTGATCTCTCAAAAATTGAAAAAATAAATTTGAGTAATAGACTTAAATTTATTGATATTGGTGTACCGAGAAATATATCTAATGATGTCAAACAACATGAATTTGTAAAATCATTTGATGTTGATGACTTGCAAGAGGTCGTTTCAAGAAATCAAGAATTTAGACAGAAAATAGCAAAGGAAGCGGAATCTTTAGTAGAAGAAGAAAGGATCATTTTTCTAGAATGGTGGGCAAGTTTAGAAGCCGTTCCAGTAATTAATAAACTTAGATCAGATTTGGAGTTAATTAGAAAAGAGGAATTGCAAAAAGCACTTAGCAGAATGGGACCAGATTTTTCGGCTCGAGAAAGAAAAGTTGTGGAAGCTCTGACTAAAGGGATAATTAATAAAATACTTCATACTCCGGTCACCAAGTTGAGAAGTCCTCAATCAAGAGAAGAAAGACAAGTTTCTTTGAAAATCGTTGAAAAATTGTTTTCTTTGGTAGAAGAGGATAAAAATAACTAACTTTTTTCGATTTATATTAAGTTTTTCCAGTGATTTATCGAAATACCTTTGTAAATTGACCATTTGCATTTCTAAATATGCCCATAATCAGTTACTTTAGTTAGTTGTATATCTACCTCCATTAGATTGAATGAAGCGTGTGTTGGCCATAATCCTCGGAGGAGGAAAAGGTTCTAGACTTTACCCTCTAACAAAAATGAGGGCTAAACCTGCTGTGCCATTGGCAGGTAAGTATCGTTTGATAGATATTCCGATTAGTAATTGTATAAATTCAGGCATTGAAAAAATGTACGTATTGACCCAGTTCAATAGTGCATCTCTAAATAGACACATAGGAAGAACCTATAATTTAAATGGCCCTTTCGGCCAAGGATTTGTGGAGGTTTTAGCAGCACAACAAACTCCTGATAGTCCAAAGTGGTTTGAAGGCACTGCTGATGCTGTAAGAAAATACCAATGGTTATTTCAAGAATGGGATGTTGATGAATATTTGATATTGTCAGGTGATCAACTTTACAGAATGGACTACAGTTTATTTGTTCAACATCATAGAGAAAATGGTGCTGATTTAACTGTTGCAGCTTTGCCTGTTGATGAAGCTCAAGCAGAAGGTTTTGGCCTAATGAGAACCGATGATAAAGGAAATATAAAAGAATTTAGTGAAAAGCCTACTGGAGAGAAGTTGAAGGCTATGGCAGTAGATACTTCAAAATTTGGATTGAGTAAGGAGTCCGCTGTTGAAAAACCATTTCTAGCCTCGATGGGAATTTACGTTTTTAGCAGAAATACTCTTTTCGATCTTCTAAATAAATTTCCAAATTATACTGATTTTGGTAAGGACATAATTCCAGAAGCCCTCAATAGAGGAGATACTCTTAAAAGTTATGTATTTGATGATTATTGGGAAGATATTGGCACCATTGGGGCATTCTTTGAGTCAAACCTTGCATTGACTGAGCAACCAAAACCTCCATTTAGTTTTTATGATGAGAAATTCCCAATTTATACTAGACCTAGATTTTTACCTCCTTCTAAACTTGTAGATGCACAAATTACTGATTCAATTGTTTGTGAGGGTACAATCTTGAAGTCATGCAGTATTTTACATTGTGTTTTAGGTGTAAGAAGCAGGATTGAAAGTGACTCGGTTCTTGAGGATACCCTTGTTATGGGAGCCGATTTCTTTGAATCCCCTGAAGAGAGGATTGAATTAAGAAAAGGGGGCGGAACGCCTCTTGGAGTTGGTGAAGGGACTACTGTAAAAAGAGCAATTCTTGATAAGAATACAAGAATTGGTGATAATGTTGTGATCATTAATAAAGATAGAGTAGAAGAAGCAGATAAGCCAGAATTAGGCTTTTATATCAGAAATGGAATTGTTGTAGTAGTTAAAAATGCAACTATTGCAAACGGAACTGTTATTTAAATCTTTTCCATCATTTTTCGCTGACATAAGTATTTTTTTTTGAGCAATTTTGTTGAGTTGCAGGCACACTATATTTATTGAGTTTTTTAATTTTTTATGTCCAAGGCACATTTTGGTTTAATAGGTCTTGGTGTTATGGGCGAAAATTTAGTTCTTAACGCAGAGAGAAATGGATTTTCTAGTGTAGTTTTTAATAGGACTTACTCAAAAACCGAGGAATTTTTACAAGGTCGTGGCCTTGGGAAGAATATAGAAGGAGCTGAAACTCTTCAAGAATTTGTTAGTAAGCTAGAGAGACCTAGAAGAGTTCTAATGATGGTAAAAGCTGGGCCCGCAACAGATGCTGTCATTGATAATATTTCTGGATATCTAGAGGAAGGAGATCTATTAATAGATGGCGGTAACTCTCAATTTAAAGATACAGAAAGAAGGGTAAATACTCTTGAAAGTAAAAGTTTTGGATATATTGGGATGGGAGTCTCTGGAGGTGCTAAAGGAGCTCTAGAGGGTCCAAGTATGATGCCCGGCGGTACCAAGGCTTCATATGATGCAATAGAAAGCTTATTAACAAAAATGGCTGCCAAAGTTGAAGACGGACCATGTGTTGCATATGTTGGACCAGGAGGCTCAGGTCATTTTGTAAAAACTGTTCATAACGGAATTGAATATGGAATTGAACAAATACTTGCAGAAGCTTATGACCTTATGAAGAGAGTCAAAGGTATGAATGGACAGCAGATGTCAGAGGTATTTGGTATTTGGAATAAGACTGATGAATTAGCTTCCTATCTTGTTGAGATAACAGAGATTTGTCTAAATACAAAAGATGAGATAACTGGAGATTATGTCGTGGAAAAAATATTAGATAAAGCTGGCCAGAAAGGTACAGGGTTGTGGACTGTTGTAAGTGCTCTAGAACTGGGGGTGTCAGTCCCAACTATTTATTCATCTTTAAATGCAAGAGTAATGAGTTCTTTAAAAGAGCAACGTAGTGATATTGAAAAAACTATTCCATCTAAAGGAATAGAGGATTTTGATTTAGGAAATATATCAGATGGAATGAAACCTTTATTTGATGCTGTAGTACTTGCCACAATTGCTAGCTATGCGCAAGGTATGGATATTTTAAGAGAAGCATCTGCAGTATATAACTATGGTTTAAATATGCCGTCAATTGCTCAAATATGGAAAGGTGGTTGCATAATTAGATCAAAATTATTAAGTAAAATTCAAGATGCTTATAACAAAGACCCTAATCTAAAAAATTTAATTTTTGATGATTGGTTTAATAATGAAATTGCGACAAGATTAGATAACTTAGCTAAAGTAGTTTCTCTATCCACAAAGGCAGGTATACCAGTCCCATGTTTATCCAGTACTTTAGATTATTTGAATAGTTATAGAACAAATAGACTTCCTCAGAATCTTGTTCAGGCAATGAGAGACTGTTTTGGCTCTCATACATATGAAAGAATTGATAGGGAAGGTAGTTTTCATACTGAATGGATGAAATGATTGAAAAGGTCAAAAATGGATACACCTTAAATATATACAAAGACAAGTTAGAACTATCAACGGCGGTTTTTAAGTTTATTCAAAGCCACATTATTCATACTTTAAAAAAGAAAGATAGGTTCAAATTTTGTGTAAGTGGAGGTTCAACTCCTAAATCTGTGTATCATCTCTTATCTAATAGTGATCTTCGATGGGATATGGTTGATGTCTTTTTAGGAGATGAAAGATGTGTTGATCCAAATTCAGAATTAAGTAACTCGTTAATGTTGAAAAATTCTTTGTTAACTAATTTTGGATCTAAAGCTTATTTTTATGAATTTTTCAATGATTTAAACGATGATGATGAAGCTATAAAAAAACAATTTATTTCTAAATTATTTGAAAAATGCGGATCAAACCCTCCAACTTTTGATTTGACATTATTAGGTCTTGGAGACGATGGTCATACAGCCTCACTATTCCCTTATCAAAAAAATAATAATGTAGATGATTTTGTTATTTTTAATGAAGGTAAAGGTTTAAGAAGAATTTCATTAACGCCAAAAGTTCTTTCAGCCTCTTCAAAGATAATATTTTTAGTTAGTGGAACTTCTAAAAGAATAGCTCTTGAGAGGTTATTAGATGAAAAAGAGCCACAAGATAGAACACCATCAAAATTAATAAAATCTATTAATCAAATTTCAATATTTTGTGATCAGGAATCAGCAAAAGAATTAGAAATTTAGTTAAAGTCTATTAATAATTTAAATTATTTAATGAGTAAGAAAAAATTTTTATTCCAGAAAAAGGAGTTCGTTGGTTGGAAAACATTAAATGATACTGTTATGGGAGGATCAAGTTCAGCTTTTTGCGAAATTTCAAATTCAGGTTTGATATTAAAGGGTAATATTGTCGAGAAAGCAGGAGGATTTGTTAGTTGTAGATCGTCTATATATAAACCTTCTTTAAATGTATCTGAGTATTCATCCTTTGAATTAAATATTGATGGACAAGGAAGAACTTTTAAATTTGCTGTCGCTTGTGAAGATGATTTACTAGGACTAACCGAATTTATTCCAGGAGGACTTAGATGGATTAAATCATTCCCAACAAAAAAATTCGGGACAACAAATGTTTTAATTCCTTTTAGTGAGCTAAAACCTTCAGTAAGAGCTAATAAAGTACGTTTCCCATTTAAATTCAAGCCATCTAAAATTAAAAGATTGCAACTACTACATTCTAAGTTCGGTGATGATGGGTTACTTAATAATAAGTTTAAACAGGGTTCAATAAAAGTTTTAATTAAATCAATCAGTGTTATTTGAAAATCCACCTAAAAATATAGAGAGCATAATCGCAAAGTCAGCAGATTTAACAAATAAACCTTTTGTTCATTCTGTCGTAAAAATAAATGGTGAATACGAATTCGAAGATGAAGATATTGATTTAACAGTTAATATCTTATGTCGAGATAAAGAAGGTAAAAGATTAGAAATTTATGATCTTGAATTAGAACTTTTTAAATCAAATAATGAGTTGGTTTTAGTAATCTCTAAGCTTAATTTCCCTAATGAACCAATATTATGGTGTGGGGTTAAAACATTATGGATGGATAGCAATAATGGAAAAAAATGCAACTCACCAAAATACAGCGCTAGATTGGAAAATTTAGCAAATAGGATAAAAAGTTTTATTGATTGAGAAAATAAAATTTGAGCTGATTTATAAATCAGTAACAGCCCCTAAACTTGATGTGCTTACGATTCTCGAATATTTTGAAAGAATTCCTCTTTTGTATTTTTGAATAGGTTTTACCCAATCTTTTTTTCTTTTTTCTAATTCTTCGTCAGATAAATCAACTTCAATTAGTTGTTTTACAGCATCTACTGTAATTAAATCACCTTGCTTTATTAGAGCAATATTCCCTCCTACAGCAGCCTCTGGAGCTATATGACCCACAACAAGACCGTAGGTACCTCCGCTAAATCTGCCATCGGTAATTAAAGCCACCTTCTCTCCTAGCCCTTGACCAACAATCGCAGATGTTGGAGCTAACATTTCTCTCATGCCTGGACCTCCTACAGGACCTTCGTTTCTAATAACAACAACATCACCAGCTTTGATATCGTTATTTAATATCGATTTTAAACAATCCTCTTCACTTTCAAAAATCTTTGCGGGACCTGTTAATACAGGGTTTTTTACTCCGCTAATTTTTGCTACAGAACCTTCGCTCGCTAAGTTACCTTTTAATATCGCTAGATGTCCTTTTTTATAAAGAGGGTCATCTATGTCTCTTATGACATTTTGATTAGTTGGAGGCTTATCTGGAATATTCTGTAAGTATTCTGAGATGGTTTTGCCTTCAATGTTTTTGCAATCGCCATGAATTAATCCTGCATTCAAAAGTATTTTCATTACTTGCGGAATTCCACCTGCCTTATGAAGATCCACCGTCACATATTTACCACTCGGTTTAAGGTCACAAATAACGGGTACTTTTTGTCTGATTCTCTCAAAATCATTAATGTTAATATCTATTCCTGCAGTATTTGCAATAGCTAAGATGTGCAATACCGCATTTGTTGATCCGCCAATTGCCATAATTACTGATATTGCATTTTCAAATGCTTTCTTTGTCATTAGGTCTAGAGGTCTTATATCTTTTTCTATTGCAGAGACTAATATCTCGGCACTTTTATCTGCACTTAGTTCTTTTTCAAGATCTTCAGCAGCCATAGTGGAACTGTGAGGAAGACTTAACCCTAATACCTCAATAACTGCAGACATTGTATTAGCTGTAAACATTCCTCCACAACTACCAGCACCAGGAATACAATTTTTCTCAACTTGGATTAGCCTTTCTTTATTAATTTTGCCTGATGTTAATTGTCCAACAGCTTCAAATGCACTAACAACAGTAAGATCTTCTCCATGCAATTTCCCAGGCTTTATTGTCCCTCCATAAATGAAAATTGAGGGAATATTCATTCTTGCAATCGCAATCATGGCACCCGGCATATTTTTATCACATCCACCTATAGCAAGAACTCCATCCATACTCTGAGCATTGCATGCTGTTTCAATTGAATCAGCAATAACTTCTCTTGAAACCAGGGAATATTTCATGCCCTCTGTTCCCATAGAGATACCATCACTTACTGTTATAGTCCCAAACATCTGAGGCATCCCACCTGATCTTTTTATTGACTCTTCAGCTTTTAGCGCTAACTTATTTAAACCCATATTGCATGGTGTTATGGTGCTGTATCCATTTGCAACTCCAATAATAGGTTTATTAAAATCTTCATCATTAAATCCAACAGCTCTTAACATCGATCTGTTAGGGGATCTTTGCACACCTTGGGTTATTGCAGATGATCTGAGTTTATTCATATTATTTGAGAACCTTTTTTATTCTATTGCCCCAACTCTTCAAGTTGCTTCCTCACATCAGCAATTGCAGAATTTAGTTGCTCAACTTTCTTCTCCAGATTCTCTCCTTCAACTTCATTTATATTTTCATTTGAATCAATCGCTTCTGAGCCGTCTTGAATTCTGGAGGAATACATCATTGCTTTTTGCTTTTTTTCCTCCTTTCTTTTGTCTGCTTCTGATATTAACCACCAAGCTAGACCTGCTGCTCCAATAAAAGCACCGCTTATTAATGATAAAAGATTATTTGAAGACGAATCTCTGTATTCAGACATTGGTAAAACATTTACTCCTATATTCTATATTAGTTCTTATCTTGAAATATAGTACTTAAACGCGATAGAGGGTTACCAATACCCGGTACTAATAATTGTGTTTTTTCGTCTTCCTCATCTATGCAAGAAGTGTAAATTACCTGATTAGGGAGTAATTTCGCAATTTCATTTAACCCTTTATTTGAGCAAATAGCAGTTATTAAAAGAATCCTATTTGAATCAACACCTAATTCCTTTAATTTAATTAAAGTTTCTAGTGTTGCTGATTTTGTTGTGATTTGTTCTGAATAAAATATAACTCCTTCATTTGATTTAATAGTTTTTGGAAGTTCTCCTAATGAGAGGGTTGAATTAGGAATTACTTCTTTAGATCCAAACCAAAGAGATAACCCTTCGGGCAACATTGCGAGCACTTTTATTGGATAATCATTATTAATAAAGAATCCTTCTGCGTCTCCATTATCAGTATTTACTATTTCTTTTTTATATGGCAGCCAATTCCGTAATGCTTCATATGTAAGCCATTTCCCTAATTGCTCATATCCTGTTGAGTACAAAATATTTGGAGTATTTTTTTCTCGCAATATTGAAAGCCAATGTTTTATTAATGGATGAGGAGGAACAATAACCTTTAGTGACATTGCCATATATTTTCCTTTAAGATACTCTTACAAACTTAAAATACTTAAGTTCTAAAATACAGTCTTATTATGATTAAATCAATTGTTTTCCCCTCACTAAAGAATGCATTAATTACTTTGTTATTCGTTGGGATTTTATTTTTTAATTCTGTAAATTCTGCATGGGCTAAAAGACCTCCTGAGATTAGAAACCAGCAAGACCTTAATTTAGAGCCAGATATGCATGGTCAAGACTTAAGTGGTAACGAATATGTTAAGTTTGATTTGAATGGGTTTAATTTCAGTGAAAGTAATTTAGAAGGGGCGGTGTTCAATAATAGTAAATTGCAAAACTCAAAGTTTACTGGAGCAAATTTAAGAGATGCGTTAGCTTATGCAACAGACTTTACAGATGCTGATCTTTCAGATGTTAATTTTACTAATGCTTTATTAATGGAGAGTAATTTTGAAGGTGTAAAAATAGATGGGGCAGATTTTACTGATGCTGTTCTTAGTCGTACACAACAAAAACAATTATGTGCGATTGCTAATGGCATAAACAGTACTACAGGAGAGAGCACAGAATATAGCTTAGGTTGTTAATCATTAAAGATGAAAAAAAAAATTCCAGTTATCGTTGTTTCGGGATTTCTTGGTTCAGGAAAAACAACTTTTCTAAGATATCTATTAAAAGAGAGTAATAAAAAATTTGGTTTAATAATTAATGAATTTGGTGATGTTGGAATTGACGGCGATTTGATTAAAAGTTGTGATAGATGTGATGAATCTGAAGACGACTGCGTTATCGAATTAAACAATGGATGTTTATGTTGTACTGTTCAAGATGATTTTGTTCCATCAATAAAAGCTCTCCTAGAATTTAATCCTCCTATCGAATCGATAATTATCGAAACAAGTGGCTTGGCATTACCAATTCCCTTAATTCAGGCACTTAACTGGCCTGAGATTAGGTCTTCCATCTATCTTGATGTAGTTGTTGGCATTGTTAATGGGGAATCAATGCTTAATGGCTCTCCAATTAATGATTTAAATAAAATAACAAAACAATATAATGAAACAGATAAAATTGATCACAACGCCTCTATAGATGAACTTTTTGAGGAGCAACTAGAAGTTTCTGATATCATTTTAGTCTCAAGATCAGATATCCTAAATGATGATCAGTTTGACGTTGTAAAAAATAAAATTCAAGGAAGTCTAAACTCATCTTCACCAGTCCTTAAATCTATGAATGGCAAAATTGATTTAAATTATATATTTGACTTTAATTTTAAAAAAGAGACTTATAAAGAATTTTTAACGGAAGAACATGACCATAATCATGTTGAGCTTGTATCAGATTCATTTAAATTAAATTATTTCCTTGAAAAAAATGACTTTGAAAAGGAGATGTCAAAAATCTTGGATGAATTAAACATTCTTCGAATAAAAGGACGTATTTGGATACCAAACAAATCATTGCCTTTACAAATACAAATTGTTGGAAAGAAAATTAATACTTGGTTTGAAGAAGCTCCAGATAATTGTTGGAGACCAAATGATAATGCTGGGCTTGAATTAGTAATAATTTCCTTTGATGAAAAATCTATAAAAAATTTCAATAGGAAAATTAAAGAGAAATTTAAGATTTTAAGTGACCCAAAAATAGCAATTTGACTTTATAGTTAGCTGTCGGGATACTAACTACAGTAGACAGCCCAAGATGGAAAATCAAAAAATTACTTTAAAACAATTATTCTCTGACGACGTTACATCAATTGATAAAATAAAATGTTCAAAATGTGGTGGGGCAGGAAATTTTAAAACACATGAAAATTCAAGAAGAACTTGTTTAGTTTGTTTTGGTAGAGGCTACATAAACATTTAACAACTCAGAAAAACTTAATGTAAAAATATTTGTTTATTAATCAATAGTTTTTTTTATTAAAATTTAAACTAATCTTCTAATAGAAATTAATTTTTAATTGGACCAATTTGCTGTAAAAGTTTTTGTAAGACTAAGACCCTCAGTTTTAGATCCAGCAGGGGAAGCTACCAAATCTGCTTCTAAAAAACTTGGAGCCGAAGGAATAAAATCATTACGTATAGGAAAAATGATTGAGGTAAAAATAGAAGGCAGTGGCGAAAACGAAGTAAGAGAAAAAATTGATTTATTGTGTGATAGGTTATTCGCAAATACTGTTATTGAAGATTATGAGTATTCACTAGAAAAATTATAAGATGGATAATTTTACTGTAGGAGTTGTTGTCTTCCCTGGTTCTAACTGTGATCGTGATGTTTCATGGGCATTGGAAGGTTGTTTAGACATAAGAACAAAATACTTGTGGCATGAGTCTTCAGATTTAAGCGATGTAGATGCAATAGTTTTACCCGGAGGATTTAGCTATGGTGATTATTTAAGATGCGGAGCAATAGCGAGATTCTCTCCATTAATAACTGCTTTGGATGACTTTGTGAAAAGTGGAAGAAGAGTTTTAGGAATTTGTAATGGGTTCCAAATTTTGACAGAATCAGGCTTTTTGCCTGGTGCCCTTACTGCAAATAAAAATCTTAATTTCATCTGTGATGATGTTGAACTTGATATTGTTTCTTCAAAAGGAGGTTGGTTTAATGATGGAGGTGAAAAACAAATTATTAAGTTACCCATAGCGCATGGGGAAGGAAGATATCACTGTGATTCTGATACTTTAAAAAAACTTATAGATAATGAATTGATCGCTTTGAGATATAAAAATAATCCTAATGGATCCTCATTCGATATCGCAGGCATAACTAATGAAAAGGGTAATGTTCTAGGTTTAATGCCTCATCCAGAGCGAGCATGTGACGAGACAATTGGTGGGACTGATGGTCTCTTTACATTAAGATCATTAATATTGAGATAAAAAAAAGACCCCCAATTTTGGAAGTCTTTTTTATTTAATTTGGGAAGAAATTAAACAGTAGCTTTTACTTTGGGATCTAAATCACCTTTAGCGTAAAGATCAGCA
>CACCCI010000012.1:0-25809 GCA_902544495.1 uncultured Prochlorococcus sp. | reverse complement strand
AATATTGATTTTAAAAGATGTAGATCCAAAAGATCCCACTGAAGAGTTGAGTTCCATATTGAGTAATTCTGAGGTAAATTTTGAAATAGAAAAGATTGAACGTATCTTAGATTCAAAAAATAAAAGTATGAATAAAAATTAATTAAAAATATTCAACAAAAAATGAAAATAACAACAAAAACTGAAGCATTAAATATTGTCGAGACCTCTTATTTAGCATCTCTTTCGTCTTTATTATGGGTTGCATTATATTATCTGCCAATTGGGGGAGCTTTATTAAGGTTGATTTTACCCCTCCCAATGATCTTGTTGCACTTGAGAAGGGGAAGTAAAATTGCATTGGAAGGACTTTTAATACAATTTCTACTTTTATTCATAATTATGGGTCCTGTTAGAGGAACTTTATTTTTATTTCCTTATGGGATTTTGGCTTTTTGGCTAGGTTGGTGTTGGTTTAAAGAAAAGAGTTGGAAACTTAGTTTAACTGGGGGAGTTGTTATTGGAACCCTTGGCTTCTTAATAAGAGTAATAGCATTATCTACTTTGGTTGGAGATAATCTTTGGGTGTTAATTACTAGAGCGAGTTATGGTCTAATAGAAAAGTTAATTGGATTATTTAATTTACCTTTATATCCCTCAATTTTGAGTATACAAATAGGTGCAATTTTATTAATAATTTTTCAAGAAATAGTTTATGTTTTAACTGTACATGTAGTTGCCTATTCTCTGTTTCCTAGATTTAAATTAACCATCCCAGATCCTCCAAGATTGTTAAATAGCTTAGTTGATTTTAATAATTAAAAAAAGTAAGAATGTACAGTACAGAATTAGGGATAAATTTTTTTGGAAATGAATCCAATAAAATAAGACAACTCAATAAGATAGAAATACTGAAAAAGAATATAAAAAATTTAAAAATATTTCTTATAATTGCTGGCACTAATACATCACAGATTCCAGGAATTTCCGCAGCAGGTATTAATCCAAAATCGAGGCGAACAACTGCTCTCGCAGATGCTGAATTTTTACTTGAGGGTGCTTCAAAAGATCATAAATATAAATTGCCTCTTCTCAATGCAGGAGTAACTCCGGCCCTAATTAGTCATGTTTGTTCAAAGCTGATAAATACTTATCCAGTTATTGTTCCTCTGGGAATAGGAGCTAAGCCTTATTTTAATCATTTGGTTGTAGAAGATAGAAATTTGGGCCCATCAAATTGTCTTACTACTGGTAAATCGATGACTAAAGAGAGAGTTTTAAATCTCTATGAGAAAGGTCTTGCGATAGGAAAATCCTTAAAACAACCAGTTTTAATTGCTGAATCTGTTCCGGGGGGCACCACAACTGCGCAGGCAGTAATGGAAGCTTTTGGTTTGCAGGTATCTAATTTAGTAGGGAGTAGTTTATTTAAAGCTCCAAGAGAACTAAGAAGACAGGTAATTAAAAGGGGACTTTTAAATGCGAATTTTAAGGCTGATTCCGACTCTTTTGATGTTGTCGCGGCAGTAGGTGATCCTTTTCAAGCTTTTTCAATGGGTCTATTAATTGGTGCCAGGTTAGCAAAACAACCTGTAATATTGTCTGGAGGAAGTCAGATGTTAGCAGTCATTTTGCTTGTATTAGAATTTTTAGGTGAAAAAAATAAAGATGAATTTATTGAAGATGTTTTTATTGCGACATCTGGGTGGCTTGTGAAAGATAATTCTCTAAATGATTTAGTAAATCTAATTAATGAAAAATATGATGTCAAATTATTAGGTTTAGCCAGTCCTTTAAATTTTAAATCTTCAAAATACAAAGAATTGAAGGATTATGAATTAGGTCATGTAAAAGAAGGTGTAGGTGCTGGTGGAATATCATTGCTTGCTTTCTTAGATGGATTTAAAAATGAAGAAATAGTTTCATTGTGTCAACAAAATCTGGAAATGATGAAGGACCTAGGTCAAATTTCTTTAGAGAAGGATTGCTGAATGTTTTCAAAATTTGCAACCAGAAGAGAATTTTTAAATTGTGGTAAGCTTTCGCTTTTATTTTTCTTAAACTCTTGCAGTAATCCACCTAATAAAGTAAAAATTGCATTACAAAATTCTTTTTATCCAGAATCTTTTAAAGATACGATTCCAAAAGATTGGAAGCAGGAAAAAATTAATTTTGAAAATATTCAGCTTCAAAAAAATAGAAGCACAATTTTGAATTCTGACTTTACTTTAATAAATGATGGATGGATTTCTAGTATAGATTTTTCAGAATTTGAAAAAATAAATGAATATGCACTGTTCGAAAATTTGGATAAGAGATCGATAGATTTTTTGGGAAGCTTTAATCAAAATCAGAGGAGTAAATTATTTCCTATTGGCGTAGTACCCTATACAATCATCATTAAAAATAATAAAGAATTAATAACTTCAGCAAGAACATCTTGGGATTTTCTTCTTTCTGAAAAATTAACTGGGAAAATTATTTTTCCTCAAAGTCCCAGAATAATATTGTCAATTGCTCAAAAAATTAATTCATCTAATTCTTTAAAAAAACTCAAAAGCCAAGCTATGTTATTTGATGATAAAAATATGCTCAATTGGTTGATTAATTCTGATGCTATTGTCGCAATAGTTCCTTATAGTCTTTGTTCAAAATATTTAAAAATAGATCCAAGGCTTTCTTTAGTTTTCCCTAGCCAAGGCGTACCTTTGATGTGGCATTTTCTACTTAGTCGATCAAATCCAAATAATGCAATATTAATGAAATGGATTAAATCTTTAGAAAATAAATCAATAGTAGATAAATTAGTAAGCCAGGGTTGGTATCTTCCATTCAATAGTGATTATTTGCAAAGTAAATATAAAACTGAAACGCTCCCCATTTTAGGACCTTCTGAGAAATGTTGGGAAAATAGTTGGTCTTTCCCTGTCTTAACAAATGAACAAAAAATTAATCTTAAAAATATCTGGAATGAGTCCTTATCCCCATAATCTTTTTGATGGATTTTCAATTAATAAGTTATGAGTTTCCTTTAATAAATTTGGTATATCTAATTTACTAGGACATTTAGGAACACATTTATTACATTCTTGACAAAATGAGGAATTTTTTTCTTCCCACCAGTGACCAGCTTTTCCTATTAAATTGTATCTTTCTTTTGCAAATTCTAATTGGCCATAACCAACAGATATATTTCTTAAACGAAGTATTTCTGGAATAGGCACTTCATTTGGACATGGAAGACAAGATCTACATTGTTCACATTTGGTTGAGTTTAATCTTTCATTAGAAACTTCCTCAATTTTATTAAGGGCGCTTTTTTCAAGTTTTGTAAGCTTCTCAAATGAGTTTCTAAGTTTATGCGCAAATTCAAAATCTTTTTTGTTTATCGCCCCTAAGGATAATGTTGTAATGCCTTTTGCGAGAAGAAATCGATACGCTAATTCTAATGGATGAAAAGGCTTAGAGGCCTCTATCAAAATATCACTTGGAGAATAGAATCTACCGCCTTTATCTGCAGGTGATATTGCTAAAACTCCCATACCTTTTTTTATTGCTTCCTCTGCTAAAGCAATCTTAGATTGATCTAAATAATGTAAATGAAGACTACAAAAAGTAAAAACTTCACAGTTAATTGCATCTTGAATTAGTGAATAACTTCCGTGAGAACTAAAACCGACTTGATCAACTAGTTCCTTCTCAAGTATCCAAGAAATGAATTTCTTACCCTCTCCAGAAAGAACCCAATCTAGATGTTGTTTTAAGTTGAGTCCGTGAATTGCAAGATTATTAATTTTCTCGCGATTTAAATTTTTAAGAGACTTTTTAAAATTATTTTTTAAAAAGTCAAAATCACCCTTTGGTAAAACTTTGGAAGTAATCACCCAATTTTTTTCTTTTATATTCTCTTCTATTGCTAATTTTTTTATTGAATTTCCAATAAGTGATTCAGCATCACCATAAGAGGGTGCTGTTTCTATGTGGTTAATTCCTACATAATATGCATTTTTTATTATGCTATGCATTTTTTCGAGACTTTCAGTAGCTCGCATTGTCCCCAAAGTGAATAAGCTCACTTTCGCGCCTCTTCCAAATGATCTTTTTTGTGAATTAATAATCATCTAAATATGATCAATTTCTTTTTATTTACTCTTTAATTTATTTATAGTTGAAAATGATTTAAAGTAAATTAAAGTAAATACAAAATTTTGCAAAAATATTTTTTTAAACTATGTTTACAGGAATAATTCAATCAGTTGGAAAACTAAGACAAGAAAAAAATATTTTAGAAATTGAAATTCTAGATAATTTATTTGAAATGGCAATTGGTGACAGCATAGCTGTTGATGGAATTTGTTTGACAGTTAAAGAGATTTTTAAAAATAAATTTACTGTTGATGTTAGTGAGGAGACATTAAAAAAAACAACTTTAGGAGTAAAGTCGAACCTTAATCAGATTGTTAATTTGGAGCCCGCTCTTAGGGTGTCTGACCGTTTAGGAGGGCATATAGTCAGTGGACATGTTGATGGCCTTGGAATAGTTGAGAATATAAAAAAATTAGAGAAATCTTGGCTCTTATCAATAAAGTGGAAAAATAATAATTTTTCAAAATATGTAGTTAATAAAGGTAGTATTTGTGTAAATGGTATAAGTCTTACGATTGCAAAATATGAGCAGGAAGGAGCAATATTTACTATTGCGATAATTCCTCACACTTGGCATAAAACAAATCTGAATAAATTAAATATCGGTGATAGCGTAAACCTTGAGGCAGATGCACTAATTAAATATGTAGAGAAATTACTTTTATTTAATAAAAATAGTAATCAAGATTTATCTTCAAATAATATTTCTTCCGAGTGGCTTAAAGAAAACGGTTGGTAAAATATATTTTTTAATTTAATGGAATCAGATAAATTGTTTTTGATTCTTTTTTAAGATCGATTTTAAATTCCTGACCAGGTTCTAGACCTAATTTTTTGGTGTAGGCATGACCAATTAATAGATTCCCATTGCCATGAACTTTAGTTTTGAATTCTGTCTGTCTGCCTCTTGAAGCTCTACTACCATTTTTCCCCTGACGACCATTTCCTATTTTGTAACCCTTAGCTTCGATAAGGGCCCTATAAAAACTTTTTCTTAAGATTCTTCCGCTAGGACCAATGTAACCACAACCTTTTGCTATCTCATCTTCAGATTTTTTACTTAATAATTTTGCTTTTTCAAGAAGTTCTTTTCCTTCTAGCATTATCTGAAAAATTCCTAATTATATATTCTTACTAAAAAGGAGAAGTGTGGCAATATAAATTAATAAAAAATATATTTAATTTTTTTAAATTTAGTTTTTTATAAAAGATACAAAATAATAAATAAAATAACCCATATTCCATCTACAAAATGCCAGTACAATTCAACAGCCTCCAATGGGAACATATTTTGACTAGTTAATCTTCCGCCATTGATTCGCGATTGCCAAGCAATAATTAAAATCATTAAAGTGCCTAAAGTGACATGTAATCCATGAAAACCAGTAAGAGCGTAAAAAGTACTTGCAAATAAATTATCGGTTAATCCAAAAGGTAAATGAAAATATTCAAATAATTGACAGATTAAAAATATAATTCCAAGAAAAGCAGTAAAACATAACCATTTTTGGGAATCAACGTTTTTGTCTTTTAAAAGTGCTTTGCCTGCTTTATGGAAAGTTGCACTACTAACAAGTAACAAAATTGTATTGAGTGTAGGTATTGGAAGTTCTAATTCATAAATAGCACCATCAGGCAATGGATTTACTGCTTTATAAGTTAAATAAGCAGCAAAGAATCCAGCAAAAGTCATCCCGTCCGCAATTAGGAAAGTTATAAGACCAAACATTCTGAAGTCTTCATGTGTTTCATTAACTTCAGAATTATTTTTTTGAATTTCTTTTGAGCTATCTAGTGTTGTCATGTGTTTTTATATTTGTTCTGGAATTTCTTTACCATAACCATAAGGTTCTTCAACTAATGGAGCTTCTCCTTCCCAATTTTCCACTGGAGGTGGAGAAGATGTTAACCATTCAGGTGTAAGAGCATTCCAAGGGTTATCTCCAGCATCTTTTCCATTTCTCAAACTAAGTAATACATTAATTAAAAAAGGAATTGTACTTATAGCCATCAAAAGAGCCCCAAGGCTACTAATTTGATTAACGAACTGGAATTGAGGATCATATTCTGCAACTCTTCTAGGCATTCCATTTAAACCAAGCCAATGTTGAGGAGCAAAGCACAAGTTAAATCCAATAAAAGTAATGATAAAATGTAAAATTCCTAATTTTTCATTGAGCATTTTTCCAGTTACTTTGGGGAACCAATGATAAATTGAAGAGAAAATAATAAAAACAGTCCCTCCATAAACTATGTAATGAAAATGGGCTACAACGAAATAGGTATCATGTACGTGAATATCGAAAGGTACCTGCGCTAAAGCAACTCCTGTAATACCTCCAAAAACAAAGTTTATAATAAATCCGCAAGAGAATAACATTGCACTATTAATAGAAATTTTACCTCCCCATAGTGTTGCTACCCAATTGAAAAATTTTATACCAGTTGGAACAGCAATAAATGCCGTGGCAATAGTAAAGAACAATCTCATCCAAGGTGGAGTTCCACTTGTAAACATGTGATGCGCCCAAACAACTAAACCTAAAACTACTATTCCCATTATTGAAAAAACCATTGTTGTATATCCAAAAAGCGGTTTTCTAGCATGTACAGGAAGTATTTCACTAACTAAACCAAAGGCAGGAAGGACCATAATGTATACAGCTGGATGAGAATAGAACCAAAATAAATGCTGATACACTACGACATTTCCACCTAAAACAGGATTGAAAAACCCTGTATTAGCTATGATATCGAAGCTAAGTAGAATTAAAGTGCCTGCTAAAACAGGAGTTGACAAAACAACTAATAGACTTGTTCCAAGCATTGCCCAACAATACATTGGTAATTGCATAAGTTTTAATCCTGGCCTTCTTAATTTGATAATGGTTGCGATAAAGTTTATTCCGCCAAATATAGAACTGCCTCCAAGTAATAGAACACTCAGAATCCAAATAATTTGTCCCGATTGAGGAGTCGTAATGCTCAGAGGTGGATAAGCCGTCCATCCAGCTTGAGCAGCACCCTCAACAAAATAGCTCGCGACCAGCATCAAACCTGAAGGAGGAATTAACCAAAAAGCTACAGCATTTAATCTTGGGAATGCCATATCTCTGGCACCTACATAAAATGGAATCAAATAATTTCCAAAAGCACCATTAACTACAGGTACTATCCAAAGGAATATCATTATTGTTCCGTGTAAAGTTAAAACTTGGTTATAAACATCTCTTGGCATAAAATCAGACATTGGACTGGCTAGTTCAATTCTTATAGCGCTTGCTAAGGTTCCTCCTATTAAATAGAAGAGAAAACCACAAACCAAGTATTGTATCCCAATTACTTTATGATCAAGGCTAAAACTAAAGTATCTAAGCCAGCCTTTAGGTTGAAGACTTTCATTATTAGTTTTTTGTGGGTCAATTGATATTGTCATAAATTTACCTCTGGTTTTTTATTTTTGTTAAACCATTCGTTGTAATCAGATTCTTCTTCAACAATTATCGAAGCTCTCATTCCTCCATGATATGGGCCACATAATTCTGCGCAAATTATCGGATATTTTCCTACTTTTGTAGGAGTAAAATTTAGAATAGTAGGTTGTCCTGGAATAATATCCTGTTTAATTCTGAATTCTGGTACCCAAAAAGCATGAATGACATCTTTGGATTCCATTTTCATTGATACTTTTTGATCAACAGGAACGTGTAGTTCTCCAGATATGAAATTGCCCTTGGGATAATTGAATAGAAATGCAAATTGCATAGCTGAAACTTCAATTGATAAATTATTTATTGCTATTTCATTATCAGAGGTTTGACTAATTCCAGCCCATATTTTTTCAGTGTTAGAACTCATCAGTTCATGATTATGATTTAGTTCTTTCATCCCTCCCATTCGATCGTAGATGTTGTAGCTATATAAACCTATTAATAAAACAATTATTGAAGGAATAATTGTCCATACAATTTCTAAGCTTAAATTTCCCTCTAAAGCTATACCATCGCCTATCTGATCATCTCTTTTCCTAAATTTAAATAAGCTATAAATAACTGCTATTGTCATACCTATAAAAATAATTAATCCAATGATGAAAAGAATTTTAAAAAGTTCATCATAAATTGGGGCATTAATACTTGCTTCTGCTGGGAGCAAATTTACATTAAAACCAATCCAAAAAGATATAGCAAAAACAAGCGAAATAATTAATATTAAATAAATGTTTTTATTTAACAATTGATTTCTAAAAATATGTATTTATATCATCAAGATATTCAATTTTTTTAATCCTGCATCCTTTGTTAAAAGAAAATCATTTAAATTCACAACTTCTTAAGATTTATGAAATAAAAGGCGTATTATATATAACTGTTCAGAGTTAATTGTCAGGGATAAAAGATTAAATAAGTAAATTATTTTTTAAATTAAACATATTAATTTTTAATTAATGTTTGTTTTTTAGATCTAATTTATTATGCAAAATATTAGATTTTATCCATTTGATTAATAACCAATTATATAAATCAAAATATCTGACAATTTTTAAAAGGTTGGGAAGTCATAGTGTATTTGCACTCATAGCACTAATTGTAATTGGAGGTGCTACTAGAGTTATGGAGGCAGGACTTGCCTGTCCAGATTGGCCATTATGTTATGGATCTTTTTTGCCTTTTAATCATATGAACCTGAGAGTTTTTCTAGAGTGGTTCCATCGTCTAGATGCTTTTCTGGTTGGTATATTAATTCTTTTTAAATTTTCCCTTTCAATTATTTGGAAAAATGAAATTCCAAATTGGTTACCTAAAACTTATTCATTACTACTTTTTCTTGTTATTGTCCAAGGATCTTTTGGAGCTTTAACAGTTATAAACCTGCTTGATTCATATACTGTTACGGGCCATCTTTTAATAGCTTTTCTACTTCTCATTACAACAATTTCAATCAATCAAAATTTGGAAAATGACGAAATAGAAAAGCCATTAATTTGGTGGAGATTGTTATTATTTGTTCCTCTTTTACTTACTTTGATTCAATCTTTTATTGGAGTAAGGCTTTCATCAACCTGGGCAGCACATATTTGCATATCTTTTAATAAACAATGCCTAATTCTAAATACTCATAAATTATTTGCCTTTCCAATTACTTTTTCAATTCTATTGATTATTGCTACTGCAATTTATAAGAGAAGTTTGCTTACTAAAAATTGGAAATATCTCTCAGTACTTATTTTTCTCTTGTTTTCCCAAATTGTTTTAGGCGTTTTAAGTCTTAAAACAAATTTGAATGAACCTATTTTTATTATCGGTCATCAACTTAACGCTTCTTTATTTATTGCGATATTAACAACATTAATTTTTAGAAATCCTTTTACCAAAAAAGGTCTAAACCACTCCCTTAATACCCAAACGGTCGGTATCAACTCATGAACAGTAGTAACTTAGAAAACTTGAACTATCAATCTTCAATTAGGGATGAAGTTGTACCTTCAAGAAAAAGATTAACTTTGCCGCCTTGGCTTGAAGTAGCAAAACCTAGATTAATCCCACTTTTACTAGCCACAACTTTGGGAGGAATGGCTTTAACAGAAGAATGGCCTTTGTCTTCCCCGAAACTTATCTGCACTTTAGGAGGAGGCGCTTTGGCAGCAGCAGCAGCAGGTGCTCTTAATTGCTTGTGGGAAATGGAATTAGATAAAAGGATGACAAGAACTAGCAAAAGAGCCTTGCCAGCAGGAAAGTTGTCATCTGAGACTGTATTTTTAGCCGCCGTATCATGTACTTTGGCTGCTTCGATGCTTTTAGTAAGTGGTGTAAATTATTTGGCTGCGGGTTTAACTCTTCTTGGTTTATTTAGCTACGTAATTTTATATACAGTTATTTTGAAACCTCGTACAACAAAAAACATTGTTTTCGGAGGAGTTGCTGGTGCAATACCACCCTTAGTTGGAGCGTCTGCTGCTACAGGTCATGTAGGTCTTAGTGGTTGGTGGTTGTTTGGTTTAGTAATGTTATGGACTCCAGCTCATTTTTGGGCACTTGCAATTTTGTTGAAGGATGATTATGCATCTGTTGGCATTCCTATGCTCCCTTCTGTTAAAGGATCTGTTTTTACTGCTAAAGCGATTTCCCGTTACGGGTGGGCTACAGTTTTAATGAGTATTATGGGAGTCTTTGCTCTACCTGAAGGGGGTCTCTTATACGAAATTATGTTATTGCCATTTAATGGAAGACTTTTGCAATTAATAAATGAATTAAAGAAGTCTCCTGATGATCTTTCTAGAGCAAAGTCTCTTTTTAGGTGGTCTATTCTCTACATGTTTGGCATTTGTCTTTTGTTATTAATTTCCAGAACCCAACTTTCCGTAGAATTTGAGCAGCAATCTATGCAAATATTTTCATCTTTTGTATCCCCGCTTAGTAATTAAATTAGATGTAAAATGTTTTTTAAATAAATAGTAAGTTTGATGAACTATATAAAAGTTAAAGGGCTCTCAAAATCTTATTCAGATATCAATGCATTAAAAAATTTATCGATGGAAATTGAAGCTGGCACATTATTCGGAATACTAGGTCCAAATGGTGCTGGCAAATCAACACTAATAAAAATACTCGCTACTTTAATAGAGCCTGATAGTGGAGAAGTTTTTATAAATAATATTAATCTGATAAAAAATTCAAGGAAAATTAGAGAATTAATTGGTTATGTAGCCCAAGACATTGCACTTGATAAAATATTAACTGGACGAGAGCTTTTGGATTTTCAATCAGATCTATATCACATCAACAAAAATAAAAAATTTGAAAGGATAAATAAATTAATAGATCAATTAGAAATGAATGATTGGATTGATCGTAAGTGCGGAACTTATTCAGGGGGAATGAAAAGAAGAATAGATCTGGCAGCCGGACTTTTACATTTGCCCCAAGTATTAATTTTGGATGAACCAACAGTAGGTTTAGATATTGAAAGTAGAAATATTATATGGCAACTTTTGAAAGATTTAAGAAATAATGGAATGACCATTATTTTAAGTAGTCACTATCTTGATGAAATAGATAAATTGGCAGACAGATTAGTGATAATTGATGATGGAAGAGTTATAGCAAAAGGGACTCCTGCAGAGCTCAAAAATAAATTAGGAGGAGATAGAGTAACTTTGAAGGTAAGAGAATTTAGTAATCAGGAAGAAGCAAATAATATATCTAAAATTTTATCTTCAATAGATGGAATTAGTCAGATTATCATAAATGAAGCTCAAGGCTTTTCGATAAATTTCGTAGCAGATAAGCAAAAAGATTTACTTACGAAGCTAAAAGTGGAATTGGCTTTCTCAAAATTTGAAATTTTTTCTCTTACCCAAAGTCAGCCAAGCTTGGATGATGTATATCTTCAGGCAACTGGGAAAACATTATTGGATGCTGAAATTTCCATGGCAGGGAAAAGGGACCTAAAAAAAGAATCAAAGCAATCCATGCGATAAAAAAACTTTTTGGTTAACTAATTATAATGAATACTAATTACTGCTAATTATGGAATTACAACAGTATAATTTATTTTTTTTATATCAAGAAACATTTGCCTTAACAAAGAGATTATTTATTCAATTAAAAAGAAGACCATCAACTCTTTTAGCAGGAATATTACAACCAATAATTTGGCTTTTTTTATTTGGGGCTTTATTCTCTAAAGCTCCTGAAGGTTTTTTACCAGGTGTTGATTCTTATGGGAATTTTTTAGGAGCCGGACTTATTGTTTTTACTGCTTTTAGCGGAGCCCTAAACTCTGGCCTTCCTTTAATGTTTGATAGAGAGTTTGGATTTCTTAATAGATTACTTGTGGCTCCTTTAACCAGTAGATTATCCATAGTTTTATCTTCTTTTTTTTACATAACAATTTTGAGCTTTGTTCAGAGTGTTGTAATAATGATTGTTTCATACATTTTGGGTTATGGATGGCCCAACTTATATGGTTTAGGAATTGTATTTATAACACTAATTTTATTAGTTTTTTTTGTGACATCAATAAGTTTATGTTTAGCGTTTGTTTTGCCGGGACATATTGAATTAATCGCCCTTATATTCGTAGTAAATTTACCTCTTCTATTTGCGAGTACTGCTTTAGCTCCAATCTCTTTTATGCCAAATTGGCTGGGCTGGTTAGCTTCATTAAATCCATTAACTTTTGCTATTGAACCTATTAGGACTGCCTATACACAAACTATGGATTTAGAATTAGTGGCTTTACATGCCCCATATGGTGATTTAACTTGTAAGAGTTGTATCTCAATATTATTTTCTTTAACAGTTTTTTCCTTGATTATTATAAGGCCTCTGTTAAATAGAAAGTTAAATTAGAAATTTTATGCTTTTAAAAAATCATTTAATAGAAGTTTTTAAACAAGCATGTTTAGAAAATAATTTTTTGCTTAAAGAAAATGTTGTTCTTAAGTGGGTCCATAGATTTGGGATTGATTCATTAAATGATTTATTAATCCATAGTTCACTACAAAAAGAAAATCAGCGTGAAGAAGAAAATCAAGAACAAATTAAGCTTGAATATTCAAAAACTTTTGAAAATAATGAAGAAACAAAGTGGGAATCAAATGGCCTGGAAACTGCTAGCAGCAATGAAATATCTAGCAAAAATCAAAATTCCAATAAATTAAATCAATTTACTGAAACCCCAAAATTACCCCTACCTTATATTAAAAATTTAAGAAAGTGGATTAACAACGATAAAAAAGCTAGTTAGCTTTTACATCATACCTGGCATTCCCATACCACCCATTCCTGGCATTCCCATACCACCCATTCCTGGCATTCCCATGCCACCCATTCCTGGCATTCCCATGCCACCCATTCCTGGCATTCCCATGCCACCCATTCCTCCCATTGGATCTCCACCCGGTCCTCCAGGGGCCGCGGCTTCAGGCTCTGGAATGTCCGCCATCGCAACTTCTGTTGTGAGGAGCATAGCTGCAATAGATACTGAATCTTGAAGAGCTAATCTTATAACTTTGGTTGGATCTAATATTCCTGAATCTTTTAGATCCTCATATTTTCCTGAATTAGCATTAAAGCCTTTGTTAAGTCTTTTAATTTCAGCGACAACTATATCTCCATTAAAACCAGCATTTATTGCTATTTGTTTGGTGGGTTCTACAAGAGCTTCTTTGACTATATTTATCCCTGTTCTTAAATCATCTGAAGATGTCTCACTTAAATTTAAAAGGTCATCTGATATTTCAATTAAAGTTTGTCCTCCTCCAGAAACAACACCCTCTTCAATAGCAGCTTTCGTAGCATTAAGGGAATCTTCGATTCTCAACTTTTTATGCTTCATCTCTGTTTCTGTAGCAGCTCCTACTTTGATAAGAGCTACTCCTCCGGCTAGTTTGGCTATCCTTTCATTGATTTTATCCTGATCATACTCAGATTCAGTTATATTAACTTCTCTTTTTAATTTCTCTACTCTCGCTTTAACTAAATCTTTAGTGTCTTCGAAGGCAACAATTGTAGTTTTATCCTTTGTGATAGTTATTTTTTTTGCTTTTCCTAAATCATTAATCGATACTTTATCAAGTGTCATAGATTTATCTTCGCTAATTAACTTAGCCCCTGTAAGAATTGCAATATCTTCGAGGGCAGCTTTTCTTCTCTCACCAAATAACGGAGCTCTAACGGAAGCGACATTTAAAACCCCACTATTTTTATTTAAAACCAGAGTGGTTAAAGCCTCTCCTTCGATATCTTCAGCAAGAATTAGAAAAGGCGAGCCTGACTTCTGAATTTCTTCAAGTATTGGAACTAGATCAACTAAAGTTGAGACTTTTTGATCAGTTATTAATATTTTAGGATTTTCAAGTTCACAAACTTGTCTTTCTTGGTCTGTTACGAAATATGGAGAACTATAACCTCTATCAAAAGACATGCCTTCTGTTATATCTAATTCTGTTTCTAGTGATTGGGATTCTTCGACAGTTATTACACCATCTGAAGTAACAATATCCATTGCTTTTGAAATTATAGATCCAATTTCTTCATCACCTCCAGCACTAACTGTTGCAACTTTTTGGATATCAGAACCACTTAATGAAATACTTCTGGAACTTAATTTTTCTAAGACAAAAGCTAGGCCTGCCTCCATACCTTTTTTTAACTCCATAGGGTTGGCGCCAGAAGCAATATTTTTTAATCCCTCCTGAACCATCTTCTGAGCTAAAATGGTTGCCGTTGTCGTTCCATCCCCAGCACTCTCTTTTGTCTTGGATGCAACTTGTTCTATTAATTTCGCACCTAAATTAGAAATAGGGTTTTCAATCTCGATCTCTTTAGCAACTGTAGATCCATCTCTTACTATATCTGGTGAACCAAATTTCTTTTCTATTACAACGTTTTTTGCCTTCGGCCCAATAGTAACCTTTACCGCATTAGCTACGAAATTCACACCTTTTTCTAGAGCTTCTCTTGATTCATTAGAAAAACTTAACTGTTTGGCCATGTTTACTCAATCTTTTATCTTATTCTAATCTCCCATAGAATCATTTTTAAGGGATATTTAATTAAGTGGGGAAAGCCGAATTTCTTTTAATGGGACATACAAATTAACTCAAATAAGAGTATCTTTAAGTTATGGAAGAAACAAATAATCTTATTTTTACTCTTACCGCAATCCTCGCGATTGCTATGACACTAATATACTTTCCTTTAAGATTTTTCTTAACATTAACTGCTAGAAGTCGAAGACTAAAACTTTTACAAAAAATTAGAAGGTTGAGAGATGAATTAGGCCAGCCTTATGAAAGTACATAACTAAATACTCATACCCCCGTCAATACTGATTGTTTGGCCTGTAATGTAACTTCCTGCATCACTTGAAACTAAGAATGACACTAAGTTTGCAATTTGAGTACAACTTCCCAATTTCCCTAAAGGAATAACTTTTAGAATCTCTTCAGTATTAAGTTTTTCAGTCATCTCTGTTTCTATAAAACCTGGAGCTATTGCATTAACATTTATACCTCTTGAGGCAAATTCTTTAGCGCAAGTTTTGGTAAATCCAATAACTCCAGCTTTGGCTGCAGAATAATTTGCTTGTCCAGGATTACCAATTATGCCAACAACAGATGAAATATTTACGATGCTACCACTTCTTTTTTTCATCATAAATTTTGAAGCATATTTTGTACAAAGAAAAACCCCTTTTAAGTTTGTATTTAGTACATCATCCCATTGTTCTGATTTCATTCTCATCAATAGTCCATCTCTAGTTATTCCAGCATTGTTAATGAGGATATCAATGGTGCCATTAATTTTGATTATTTCTTCAAAAGCTGAACTGACAGAATCTTCTTTTGAAACATCAAATTTTAATTTATGAGCTTTACCTCCTGAATTTTTTATTAAATTTACAACTTCTTCAGCTTTTTCATCAGAAGAAGAGTAATTAATAAAAACTTCTGCTCCCAATCGGCTTAGTTCTAAAGCAATTTCTTTACCAATTCCTCTGCTAGCTCCAGTGATTAAAGCAATTTTGCCTGATAATGAATCTTTATTGGACATTATGAAATTTTTATAATTTTCAATCGTAGTACTATTTGTGTAAAGATATTGCTTTTATTTATAATTGTCTAGAAAATATTAAGACCTTCTATTTTGCACTTTTTAATACCAGCTGCAGGGAGCGGCAGCAGAATGAAAGCTGGAAAAAATAAATTACTTATTGATTTAGAGGGAGAGCCTTTGATTTATTGGACACTTAAATCTGTATTTTCTGCAAGCTCAACAAATTGGGTTGGAATAATTGGGCAACCTAAAGATAAAAACTTATTATTAAATTCAGCTAAGGATTTTGCCCATAAAGTTCATTGGATTAATGGAGGCGACACCAGACAACAGTCAGTTTTTAATGGTTTAAAAGCGTTACCAAAAGATGCTGAAAAAGTTTTAATACATGATGGCGCTAGATGTCTAATTAATCCTGAATTGATAGACCTTTGTGCCATGCAATTAGATGAAAATGAAGCTGTAATTTTGGCTACTAAGGTAACCGACACTATAAAGATTGTTGATAATGAAGGTTTTATTAAAGAAACACCAGACAGAAATTATTTATGGGCAGCGCAAACTCCTCAGGGCTTTTTAGTAGATAGATTAAAAAAAGCTCATAAGATAGCAATTGATAAAAACTGGAAAGTCACAGATGATGCTTCTCTATTCGAAATGCTTAATTGGAAAGTGAAGATTATTGAAGGAACTTATTCAAATATAAAAATTACATCCCCTATAGACTTGAAAATAGCAAAACTTTTTGTGAAGAACTCCTAGTTAAAAAGGTTTATCGATACTAAGAATGCCGTTGTCACCATTTAAGGTTGCTTCATACCCTAATGGGATGCATGCATTCCCTGATATGTGTCCTATTGGGAGATCAAAAAGAATAGGAAAATCGAACTCTTGAAGTCTTTCAATAATGCAGTTTTTTAGTAAATCTTTCCATTCAAGGTCGCAGGAATCATTAGAAAAACTTCCGAATCCAATACCCGCAATTTCAGAAATTGTTTTAGTCATCCTAAGGTAAGTCAACATGCGATCAATTTTATAAATATCTTCATTAATGTCTTCAAAAATTATTATTTTCCCTTTGCAATCTGGAAAGTGATTAGTACCAATTAAAAAAGTAGCAATAGTTAAGTTAGAAACTATTATCTCTCCTTTCGCTTTTCCACCTCTTAAAGGGATTCCTATTATGTCCTCAACATATCCCTCAAAAAGTAAATTTCTTAATCTCTCAAGACTCCACTCTGGCTCTTTGAAAAGGCCAGTAACCATAGGCCCATGAATAGAACCTTTAAATCCTTGAGAATATTTAGATAGTAATAAAGAACATGTATCTGAGAATCCAAGCATAAAACCATGCTGCCAAGAAGGTTCTTTTTCTAACAGTCTTGCTGAACCCCAACCTCCTTTTGCAAAAATGATTAGCTTACTATTTTGTGCTTTTTCCAGTTTTTCAAATCTAGTAGAATCATCACCTGCAAAATAACCGAATTTTTTTGACAGGGAATTATTTTCATTAATTTCCAAGCCCCAGTTTTTTAAAATTTCTATCCCCTTTTGAAAATTTTCCTCTTCATCAATAAAGGAGCCTGGAGCTAAAATATCTATTAAATCACCTTTTTTTAATCTGGAAACCATATTTAGAATTTATGAGGCAATAATAATTCCTAATAAAAGCACTCCTCCATAAATTGATTGATTTTTGAAATGATTCCCAATATTTTTTATTGATTGCTTTTCCTCAGGAAATACTTTTAGTGTATCTAGCTGCATTAAGATTGCCGTTATAAGCCAAATTGGCCAAAAAATAAAATCCATTTGATTAATAAATCCGCATAATGCGAGAAAAATAGAAGTTAAAAAATAACAAATTTGAACAGTTAGTCTTGTATAGTGCTGGAGGTTAACGGCGGAACTATTTATTCCAATTTTGATATCAAATTTTTTATCTGCTAAAGCGTAAATCGTGTCAAAGCCAAAAGTCCAAAAAATAGTAGCTAGCCAGCAAAACAATAAAACAATACTATTCAAATTGCCTTCGTTTGCGGCCCAGGGAATTAAGACAGCAAAACCCCAGCATATGGATAAGATTAATTGAGGATATTTAAACCATCTTTTAGAAGAAGGATAAATTAAAATAATAGGCAAAGCTAAAAAAGCAAGTGAAATTGAAAGGATCCTGCCAGGTTGAGGTAGCGATAAAGTTAAAAAGAAACTACATAAAATTAAAAAGAAAAGAATTGAATAAGCCGTTTTAAGACTAATTTTATTTGCGGCTAAAGGTCTATTTTTTGTCCTAACAACTTTTTGATCAATTTTTTTATCCCAAATATCATTAACTACGCAGCCCAATCCACTTACTAATAGCCCTCCAAGGATTATTCTTAACAACATTAAAAATGTTGGATTAGCGCCAGGAGTTAAATATAAACTCCACCCAGCAGGTATAAGTAAGATCATTCTTCCAGTCGGTTTATTCCACCTTAATAATTCAAAAAAAGTACTTAATCTAATTTGTCGATTTTTATTCTCCATATACCCTATTGTATATTTCATAACTTTAAATAATCTTACTAGGATTAAATGATTTCTATTATTTAATAATCAATCTTGGGTATATTTATTAATGGATTTAAAGATATCTGCATCTTATAAAAAGAAATGATACAGAAACAAGATTTAAGATATTTTCAAGAAAAGCAAATTTTAGTAGCTTCCATAGATATTGGAACTAACTCTACACATCTCTTGGTAGCAGAAATTAATCTAGAGTTAAAATCATTTTCAATAAAATTCACTGATAAATCAACCACTCGTCTTGGAGAAAGAGATGAGGAGGGTAATCTTACTGAAGAATCAATCCAAAGAGCATTAGTTACTCTTAAGCGATTCAAGGAATATTGTAAAAGTAATGGAGTAAAACAAATAGTAACAGCAGCAACAAGTGCAGTTAGGGAAGCTCCAAACGGTCAAGATTTTATAAGAAGAGTTCTTGATGAAACTGATATTCAAATAGAAATGATAAGTGGTTCTGAGGAAGCTAGATTAATTTACCTTGGTGTTCTGTCTGGTATGGCTTTTAAAGATCAGTCTTTTGTAATCATAGATATTGGAGGAGGATCTACAGAATTAATACTTGCAGATAAAAAAGATGCTATAGCTCTAACCAGTTCGAGAATTGGTGCGGTAAGACTTAAAAATGATTTTTTAAATAAAGAGTCTATAAATTCAGAGAGATCGAGTTTTCTAAAAACTTTTATTAAAGGATCTTTAGAACCCTCTGTTCGAAAAATAAAGAGTAGATCTAAGGTAGATAAGCCTTTTTCTTTGATTGCAACCAGTGGCACGGCAACTTCATTAGGAAATTTGATTTCAGATGAATTGGGAGAATCTAAACAAAAGTTGCATGGTTATAAATTTAAAAGGGAAAATTTACAAAATGTATTGGAAAAACTAATTAAATTGCCAGTTTCGGAAATCAAGAAAATACCTTCATTAAGTGAGAGAAGAGCAGAAATAATTATTCCAGGAGCATTGATATTAAACACTGCAATGGAGATGTTGAACTTTAATGAATTAATAATAAGTGAGAGGGCGCTTCGAGAGGGTTTGGTTGTAGATTGGATGCTTCGTAAAGGGATAATTAAAAACGAGTTTAATATTCAAAGCAATATTAGAAAAAAAACCATAGTTCATCAGGCCAGAAAGTTTGGAGTAGATAATATGAGGGCTGAGAAAGTTATTGAAATTGCCCTTCAAATCTATGATCAGACTAAAAATATCTTTCATAGCGATAATGACCCTAAAGCTAAAGAACTTCTTTGGGCAGCTTCTAATCTTTATAATTGCGGGAAATACGTGAATGTTGGTTCATATCACAAACACTCTTGGTACTTAATAAAAAATTGTGAGTTGTTGGGATATTCTGAAGCAGAAACAAATATTATTGCTTCAATTGCTAGGTACCATAGAAAGACTTTACCTAAGAAAAGACATGAGTCTTGGCAAAATTTAATATCCAAAGAAGATAAAACATTAGTTCTTGAAATGTCATTAATCCTGAGACTCGCAGCATCTCTTGATCAAAGGCCTGATAAGGTAATCTCCTCAGTTCAAATAAAATTGCAGGAAAATATCCTTACATTTGAACTTTTACCTTTAAATAGAAACCATGATCTTCTTCTTGAAAAATGGAACTTAGGATTATGTCGTAATGCAATAAAAGAACTAAAGAATTTGAATTTAAAAGTTATTTAGTTTTTTTTAATAAGTTCTTGTTTTGGAGTTTGATTCTGAGAAGAGTCTGAAAATAAATTGAAAATTAAGGAAGAAGCGATTAGTCCGAGAAACCCTGAAATTAAGATAAATATTAGGAATTCAACTGGATTGAAATTCTTAGATTGCCTAGATTTATAATTTTTTTTGGATACTTCTTCAACTATTTCTTCAATTTTCACTTCTTTCCTCTCTGTCTTGAATTCATCCATTAAAAATTCTGTATCAAGTTTGAGCTTCTGCGAAATCCTTCTAATCATTGCTTTGACAAATACTTTTTCAGGTAGTTTTTCTTCATTACCTTCTTCTATGGCTTCAAGTTGATGAGTTCCAATTTTTAAATCAGAAGCCAATTCTTCAATAGATTGATTTTTGCTTAACCTAGCCTCTTTAATGAAGTTTCCTATTCTCTTTAAAGAGGAATCTTCTCCTTTATTGTTGATTTCTGAAACAGATTTTATTTCTTTCAAAGTGAGTAAATTTTTACCAATTATAGTAATTAATATTTTTCTAACAACTTAAAGATTATTTATTCCTGAAGAGATGTCTATAAGATGGATTATAAAGATTGGATCTTTTTTGAAAATTACTAATTGCTGGGCTAATTATGTAGATGGTTGTTCTAATAAGCTTTTTCTCAATAGAAAAATTTTCCATATCTTTTAACTCTATCAATGATGTCCAACCATCATCCCAAGATACTCTAAATCCAACAATAACTTTAGTCTCTGGAGGGTAAAACTCTAGTAGAGTTTCTTGAGACCTTTTCACATGCCTAGCACTTAGATATAGACATATAGAGGAATTGTGTTTAGCAAGATCTTTAAGAGATTCTTTTTCGGGCATCCCTGTTCGCCCTCCTGCTCTAGTTAAAATTATTGTTTGAGTTACGTCAGGGATGGTTAACTCAGCTTCATGATATGCTGCAGCAACTTGAAATGCACTTACCCCAGGAATAACCTCGATTTCAATTTTTTCGTTTTTTAAAATTTCAATTTGCTCTCTAATTGCTCCAAAAAGGCAAGGGTCTCCATCATGCAACCTTACAACAGTTTTCCCAGCCTGAAATTTTTCTATCATAATTGTGGTGATTTGCTCTAAGTTCAGTGAACTCGTTTTTATTTTTTCAGAACCTTCTTTAGCAGAATCTAAAATCTTTTCAGGAATTAGAGAATCAGTCCAAATAATGACATCTGCAATTTTTATCTTTTTTAATGCTTTTAAAGTTAATAATTCTGGATCGCCTGGACCAACACCAATAAAGGATATTTTGTTATCCATTTTTTCTATTTTTCCCACTATATGTTCTCAATCTTAAAAAAAATATTCCAATTAATCCAGAAGAAAATAGAAAAATACTTATAAATTGAGCCATTCTTATACCGCCATCACAAAAAGGTGGAAGTCCACCAATGCATAGTGGGTCAGTTCTTAAACCTTCAATCCAGAATCTTCCAAAGCTATAACTTATTAAATAAAGACAGCTAATAAAGCCTGGTCTAAAAAAATCTGTTTTATTTTGTTTATTAAAGAGAATAATAAGGACGATGAAAATTAAAAGATTCCATAATGACTCATAGAGAAATGTAGGATGAAAAAATTCATAATTAATAAATTCTAAAGGCCTGTTTTGGATAGGTATAAATAATTTCCAAGGCAAATTTGTAGGAACTCCAAAGGCTTCATTATTGAAAAAATTTCCCCACCTTCCTATTGATTGTCCAAGAATAATCGAGGGTATTAATATATCTATAAAAGTTTTTAAATTTATTTTTTTCGACTTACAGAAATAGATAATAGATATTAATCCTCCAATTAGACCTCCATGGATTGCTATGCCTCCTTCCCAAACTGCAAGAAAAGAAGGTATTTGAATGATGTTATTGAATAGTTCAAAAGAAGTAAAAAAGTTCTCTCCGCTATATTGCCTCCACTCAAAAACTACGTAATAAGCTCTAGCTCCAATTATTGAAGAGATTATTAATGATGGAAGTATTTCACTAATGTACTCTGGGTTAATATTTCTTGCATTTGCTAGCTTTTTAGAGACAAAAAGGCCTATTAATACAGAAATCGAAATAAGAAGTCCGTACCATCTAATAGTTATAAATCCTAAATTTAAAAAAGTTTCTCCTGGAGATTTTATAAAAGCTTGAAGTATAAGCATTTAGAGAAAGTTAGATTCCCTCTGCTGCTTGCACTTTTTCTACTTGTTTTTTCTTTAATACTAAAAGTATTTGTGTTAAACCTACACCAATGAAGAATGCTATCAATCCAATAACTCTATAAGGACTCTGAAGTACAACCTCAGCATCTAATTGCCCAAAGCCACCAACATTGGGATCATTAGTAAGAGGGTCACCTATATTAATTTTGTCTTGCTCTTTTACGATAAGTTGAGGACCAACAGGCACTGCTTCAGTAGTTATTTCACCATTATCGTTTTCTATATTGACTTGATAACTACCATCTTCAATTGTTTCTATTGAATTTATAATTCCTGCGGATGAAGAAGTGAATATTACATTATTGCTCTTGTCTCCGGTTGGATATACCTGACCTCTACCTCTATTGCCTCCAATATGTAACGAGTATTTCCCATAGTGATATTCTTTATTAGTAGATGGGTCAGGGGAAAGTACTGGGAAAACTATTTCTTTATTGGTATCGCCAGGTAAAGGTCCGACAATAATGATATTATCTTTCTCTTCACTGTAGTTAGTGAAATAAACCCCTTCTGTCTCCTCTTTTATTTCTTCGGTCCATCTTTCTTGTGGAGCAAGTTTAAAGCCATCAGGCAGCATTACAACAGCACCAACTTGTAATGGGACTTCCGAACCATCAGCCCCTATCTCTTTTAAATCATTTTTGTAGGGTATTTTGACTACAGCTTTGAAAACACTGTCTGCTCCTACAGATTGTGGAACCTCTGCAATTGTAGGCATCTGAGCTAGATGACAATTTGCGCAGACTATCTTACCTGTGGCTTCTCTTGGGGATTCGTAGTTTTGCTGAGCCCAAAATGGATAAGCAAAACTGATCTTTGGATAAAATACAATGCTTGAAAAGAAAAGCAGAGTACAGATAAAAAAACTTGTTTTTTTCATGATTTGATTTTTAAGACCTTTCATTTTTTTATGCCCACCATGGATTTTCATTAGTTCTAAAGTCAGTTTCTGACCATTGTTTGACTAGTACAGCATCATCTTCAATATCGACATGAGCTAGAGCTAAAGATAAAGGGGCAGGCCCTCTTACTACCTTCCCGTTAGTATCGTACTGACTGCCATGACAAGGACATATGAATTTATTAGCACCACTATCCCATGGGACAACACAACCTAAATGAGTACAAATTGCATTTAAACCAAATTCTCCTATATCCCCACCCTCATTAACTATTAAATAAGTTGGATCTCCCTTTAGACCCTGAACTAGACTTCTGTCTCCTGCTTGATGGGTAGCTAACCAACCTGTCTTAGTTATTGGATTCCCTAATTCATCTTTAGCAGAAGTTCCACCTCCACCACCGCCTGCCCTAAGAGGCATGAAATAATTCGCTACAGGGTAAAGGGCTCCTAAAGCTACACCAGTTGCAGTACCAAATGTAAGAAGATTCATAAATTGCCTTCGACCCATAGAAGGGACATTATTGGAACTTAATTGAGTCATTCGCTACTTGGATCTGTTATTTATTAGTTATTATGGAGCAAATTGCTCAATTTCTGTTGCAAATAGATAGGACTTTTAATAATTTAAAGTAAAAGTTTAGGAAGTCTTAATTAATTTATTTAAATGAACCCATTACTAGTAGATGAAGTTATACATTATTTGATTCATCGCTGGGGAAAAAAATACGATTTTAGACTCTTTAGAAGAGGAAAATTCGTGTATTTTCAAATGATGTGGGGATTTCTTGGACAGGAATCATTCCCTTTAAGTGAAGATGAATATAAAAAATCGATAGCTGATAAAATCGAGATTTTAAATAGATGTGGATATTCAGAAGAAGTAAGGGAATGGCTAAAGAAAATCAATGCTAAGCCAAGGTTAGGTAGAGCTGTCAGCTTGCAATTAGATCTTAATGAGAAGATGAAAGAGTTTTTGACTTAAGATTTTCTGATAAGTAAGTTAATCCAGTACCCACAAAAAATAAAAACACAATTGATATAGATAGCAATGACATAGTCAATGGGTCAGTTGAAGGGGTAATCACTGCAGATAATATTGCAGAGGAAATTACAACTATCTTCCAATTCGAAATCATTTTTTCTGTTGTTATTATTCCTAGAGAACCAAGAATAAATTGTAATACTGGCAATTGAAAAGCTATTGCAGTGCTAGACATTAATAAGAGAACAAAATCAAAATATCTTTCTATAGACCAAGTTGGTTCAACAATATCAGCACCGAAACTAATGAAGAAATTTATTGCTGCAGGGACTAATATCCACCATGAAAAAATTAATCCTAAAAAAAATAGAAGACCTGAACCAAAAACTGCAGGTAAGATAAGGCTTTTTTCTTTTTTTGTTAAACCAGGAGAAATGAATAATATTATTTGATAAAAAATATAAGGCATAGAAACTATCAATCCGCTGTAACCTGCAACTTTAATAGCGACAAATAAAAACTCTCCAGGAGCAAGTTGTAGTAAATGAATATCGCCAGCTGGAATTTCTAAAAAAGATATTAATGGCTTTATGATGAGAAAACTAAAGAATATTGAAATAAGTATTGAGTAAATTGAGTTTAGTATCCTTTGACGAAGCTCCTCTAAATGATCACCAAAGGTCATCGAATCTGATAATTTTTTTTCACTTTGACCTGTACCTCTCATTATTATTTATTAAAAATTGTGTAAAAAAAAGGGTTAAAACTACTATTGTCAAAGTCCAATTTATTTTTCGATAAACTTAATTATTTACTTAGTTTAGGATTTGTTGGATCTGGTAATAAAAAAGGAGGGGCATCATTTAAAGATGATTCACCATAAGTTTCATATTCTCTATATCCACCCATTTTTCCATTTGTTTTCATTAAAGCGCTTACGAAGGCAAGTAGTAAGAAAACAGTAGGAGCTCCAATTATTAATGCAGCACCAAAAAGATAACCAACAATAAATTCTGGAAAACTATGATTTCCTAAAAATTCATGAGTGCCTAAAAGAAAATCAAACATTTAGATTTAAAAATTTTTTTTATTATAAACTAAATTACTGTTTTAAGATTTTTTTTAATGTAATCTTCTCCTCTTGTAGGATTTCCCCAAATAATTTCTCCATTTTTAAAGGATACGCAACCCGGTCCTCCGTTTTTGATTTTTTGCAAATCTTTAATCTTTACTAAATTAATTGGAACTTTAATGTTTCTTTTTGCCTTACTAAATAAAGCAGCTAAATCTGCAGCTATTTGAAGATCTTGTTCAGATGCTACTTGAGATGAAGACTTCAAAACTACATGACTGCCTGGTGATTCCTGTGCATGAAACCATAAATCGCCTTTTTTTGAAAACTTAAAGCTTATTAAATCATTTTGCCTCATATTTCGTCCTACCTGAAGCTTTAATCCTGTGGGAGTGTCAACTTGAATTGGTGACGACTCTATCTCATATGCACTTTTCTGATCTTCTCTTTGCTTCTTGATATTGATATTAAACTCGTTACAAATTTCTTCCATAATTTCTTCTAGTAGTTTGATTCTCAAAGAAAGTTTTTCATGATTTAAAGAATTTAAATTTTCTAGAAGCGTAGTGAATTCGTCTAATCTCTCTATGTTTGTTTTGTAAATACTTAATCTTTCTTTTATTAATTCTCTAGACCTCTTTAGTTTTTTTGATTTTTTATATAGTT
>CACCCI010000011.1:0-27785 GCA_902544495.1 uncultured Prochlorococcus sp. | reverse complement strand
CAATTACCAGGGATCATCAATTTCAAACTTTTCTGATTCTTTATTATCTTGAACTAAATTTTGTTCGTTTAGTGGTTCAATATCTAAAGTTTCAGTTGAATTTTGAATTGGTCTTTTCGAAGCTAAATTAGTAGTTTTTTGTTTCTTTTGCTTAAAATCAATATTGCTTTTTTCATCTATTTGATTAACACTATTTTGATTCTGGATCTGATCAGAATCATCATTATCCATGTATAGCTTTTTTCTATTATTTATTTCTTCTTCAGAACCCTTTACTTCAACATATTCAAGTTCATCTTCATAAACATCTTCATAATCATCTTCGTAAACATCTTGTTCAACAACTTCTTCATATTCCTCAACCAAATTGTTTTGCTGTTCTGATTCAGAACCTGAAAGTAACTGATTCTCAACAGGTACAAGATTTGCTGAGTATCCATTTACTTCCCTTTCATCCCAAGAAGAACCCCCGACTCCAAGTTTCTCAAGTAGTCCACTACTTAGTTGCTTCAATTTCTCTTCCGCTCCTTCATAAACAATAATCCTATCGGTACCACTACTTACAATTTCCTCAACAGGTATTTCCCAAGTACTTAAAACTCCCTCGCCCAAAAGCGGAACACCAACAGCACCCATAACAAGGGATATCAAATCCCCAGTCTCAATATCAAAAGAAAAGCCAAGAACTCTTCCCAGAAGTTGTCCAGATTCTGTAATCACTTGACAATTAATTACCTTCCCATACCTTTCTGGAGAAAAACTTTCACTCAAAGAATCTAGAGAGTCAACTAATATGACATCTCCAACTTGCTTAATACTTTCTAAAGGCATCCATTTTGGCAAACCTGGTAAAAATCTTGTAAGTGGATTATCTCTTAGTCCCAAAGCGACCACCTCTCTTCTATCAATATCAACAACAACTTCGCCAACTACTCCGAGCCGCCTTCCAGTATCAGTAGTTATCACTTGTGTTCCCATTAACTCTGACCTTAACCATAAGCGTTCACTAGGAACGGAGTTAGGGAGATTCTTATTAGCAGATGTGTTAGACAAGCTCATAAATTTCTTTTTATCATTCTGACGTATAAATCAAAAAAAGCGTGTTTATGCAGCATTTGGTAACCCAAGAACTTGAGTATTAGCACCTCTTGCTTGCGCAACCCCAATTGTTCGTTCAGATGCACTAATCATAGGCCTTCTATGGCTTACGACTATAAATTGAGCATTTGATGACTGATTTGATATCAGTTTTGACAACCTTTCAACATTAATACCATCTAAAAAACTATCAACCTCGTCTAATGCATAAAAAGGTGAAGGTTTATACTTTTGCAAAGCAAATAAAAAACTTAAAGCAGTTAACGATTTTTCACCACCTGACATAGACGCTAATCTTCTAACATTTTTTCCCTTTGGATGAGCCACTAAAGTTAATCCTCCTTCTAAAGGAGAATTAGGATTTTCAAGTTGAAGAAATCCATCTCCATCAGATAAATTTGCAAAAATTTCTCTAAAATGTCTATCAACTTCTGCAAATGCTTGCATAAAAGCTTCTTGACGCATCGTAGATACAGTTTCTATTCTCAGCAATAATTCAGATCTTTCATTAGATAGAATTTCTAATTTTTCTCGCAAACCATTTAATCTCTCAATTAATTCTTCTAGTTCATCAAGAGCCAACATATTGACAGGTTCTAAGCTTTCTAGTTTTGCATTTATAATCGAAATTTCTGATTGCAAAGATTCAAGACTCTTCCCTTCATATTCTCCAAACTCCGGGGAAGGATTAGGTAGATCTTTTTTATAATTTTCTAATTTTATTTTCTCGCTCCTCATCTCTTCTTTAAGGGAATGCATATCCCTTTCAAGATATTCAAGCTTCAACAGATAGTTATTATATTCTTGCCTTTTATTGGAAATTGAAGAGTTTAATTCATCTCTTTTCCTTCTTAATAAACCTAAATTGTTCTCTAGAGAGTTTTTTTGATTATCGAGATCTGAAAGCTCTTTTTTAAATTGATCTCTTTTTTCTATCCATTCACTATGAGCATTTGCAAGTTGTTTAATAGATTCCTGCAAGTTTTTTTCTTGTAATAAAGTAATTTTTAATGAATTATTGATACGCTCTTTATTTAAAGCAAATTGATTTTTTTTATCTAGTAATGTATTTCTCTCATTAATAAGTAATTCAAGTTTTTTATCAAGATTATTAAAATCGTCATTAAAAGCTATTAATGATGATTTTTGATTTTTTTCATAATTTGCCTTTTGGATGGTTTGTAGTTGATCAAACTTAACGTGATAAGGCTTCAATTGATTTTTTATATGACCTAACTCGTTAACTAATAAATTATTAGCAGTATCAAGTTTATTTAATCTCGATTTACAATCCTCAATTCTTTGCGAGACAGCTTTAAGAGAATCTTGATTTACTTCAATTTCTTTATTAGATGAGGCACTATCCTCTATTATTTGACTGCGGTTAGAATTTAATATACTAAGTCTATTATTTTTAAGTATCAAATCATTATTTGACTCTTTTAAAGCTTCTTCGATAACTATTAATCTTTCTTTTATAGGACTAGAATCATCAATATCATTATTAATTCCAAATCTGTAAGCCAAATCTTTATTTAACTTACTGCCTCCTGTAATAGCACCACTTGCTTCTAATAATTCACCACTTAAGGTAACCAACCTATTTTTTTGTGTAGATAACCTAGCTGAGGATAAGTCTGAAAAAACCAAAGTATCTCCAAAAACATATCGAAAAACATCTGAATAAACTTCATCAAAAGTAATTAGATTAATAGCTTTATCAATAAATCCATTCTCACTATTATTATCAAATCTTGAAATTGCATAATTCTTTTTTTGACTTTTAATTCTATTTAAAGGTAAAAAAGTTAATCTACCCGCTTTCTTCTTTTTAAGAATTTCAATTGCTTTTGCAGCAATATGATCATTATCAACAACAATTTGTCCTAACCTATTTCCAGCAGCAATTTCTAATGCATACCTATTTTTCTCACTGACCTCTCCAAGTTGAGCTACATAACCATGTATACCCTCTAACCCTGCTTCTAAGAGAATTCTGAGAGCATATGAACCTCTTGATTCGTTTAAAGCTTCCTTCCTGCTTTCGAATCTAGATAAATCCTTTTCAAGCCTTAATTGCTCGGTATTTAGCCTTGATTTAGTTTTAATTAATAAATCGATTTCATTTTTTAAAGAATTAATTTCTGCGCTATTACTTGCCAAGTTTTTATTCTTTGTGTCGGCTGTCTCTTTTTTTCTTTGATTTGCCTGAAAAAGTTTCTGCTTTTCTAAGTCTAAGGATTCGATCTGTGACAATATCTCATCTTTTTGAATATTATTTTGAATAGTTTCTTCTTCAATGTTCCTTTTTTTTAATTCCAAAGGATTAATTTGATTTTTTATACTTTCAAGCTCAGCATTTAATTTGATACTTTGTTTTGAGAATTCTCCAGATTCTCCAGCCGCATCAGAAAGTTTTTTCCTTGATAGTTTGTGTTTTAAAGTGAGATCATCAATTTGCAAGTTCAATTGATTTAAAAAATTATCATCGAAATTTTCTTGTCTCATTCTTTCTGACTCGATATTCCTCTTAGAAATTGCAATTTCATCTCTCTGTTTTTGTAATTTAATACCTTCTTCTTTATTCAGAATTGATATCCTATCAAGTTCTCTCAAGCTAGAGTTAATACTTCCAATATCAGAATTAACTTTTATCAATTTATCCTCTCCTTTCTCCTTAAGCTCAGCAACAAGTATTTTCAAAGCATCTTCTAAAACTGATATTTCTTTACTAATAGATTCTTTTTGTTTATTAAATAAGATTTTATTTTTTTCAATTTCAATTTCTTTTTTTTCTATAGATTCAACATGCTTAACTTGTTTTTCAAAAATAAGAACTTTCTCTAATTCTATTATTTGTAATAGTTTTGCCTTTAACTCTTTATATCGCTTTGCTTTTTCACATTCTTTTTCAAGCTTATTTTTACTAGATTGCAATTCATTTTCTAAAATTTCACATCTTTCTTGTCTTTCGAAAACGTCATTTAATTTTTCATTAGTTTGTTCTATTCTTGTATCAAAAAGTGCGACTCCTGCTAATTCATCAATAAGATTTCTCCTCTCCTTATTATTCATTGATACTATTCTTGTTACATCACCCTGCATAACAACATTGCTGCCCTCGGGATCAACACTGATATCTCTTAATATTCTCTGTATTTGTTGCAAGGTACATTGTTTTCCATCAGAAGTATAAGTAGAAGCATAAGAACCACCAGGCATAAGCCTTAATTTTCTAGAAACTAACCATTCTTTTTGACCTTTATTAAGGGCAATTTCTTCTTCTTCTAGTTCCAAAGGCGGAAGGTCCTCTCTGGGAGACCAATCCTGAATATTAAATTTTACAGATACAGATGTCTCTGATGACTTACCCTCTTTAACTTTGGAGTTATTTATTAGATCTGGTAATCTTTCAGCCCTCATACCTCTACTATTAGCTAAACCTAAACAAAATAAAATTCCATCTAAAATATTACTTTTCCCAGAACCGTTAGGACCCGTAACCACCGTAAAACCTTCTTCAAGAGGTATTTTTACATTTCCCCCAAAAGACTTAAAATTTTCAAACTCGACCTGATTGATATGTACCAATCTCAAGTCTCAATAGCTAAATAAGAATAACTAATTTGCAAAAATTCTCAATAGGAATATTACGTTTATTTATAAATGAGTATTAATAACTTTTGCTCAATCTGCAAAAATTATCCGAAATTTCAAACAAGCCATAAAGGAGTTCACCATCCAAAATGAATCTATAATGTTCAGAGTCCAATTTATCAGAAACACTTTTAAATATTCCATGATCAATTCTTTTTACAAACCCTCTATTATCAGAAAGTTCATGTTCTATCCTAGATAACCATATAAGTCTATGATTTGGCTGCTTAATAATTTCTATAGAAGCTTGATTTAATAAAGGTAGTTTTAAAAATTTCCAAGTTAAACAATCTGTACCATTTTCAACAAGGAAATCATAATGAATATCGAACGAGTTAGAAGAATAAACTTTATGTTCAAGCAAAACCCATTTATTCATTATCTAATTAATAAATAAACTGAATCTATTTTCAAAACAAAGTTGAGATAAAGATATATTTTATTAAAGATGGTTCCTGTTATTTAATTACCTGCATCAGGTACAAATCTTAAAGCAATGAATAGCAAACTTCCAGCTCCAGCGATAGCTGCAGCTACTAATCCAAAATCTGTAGGGATTGTGCGAGATGCAAAAATTAAGGATGCAAATGTAATATCCATGATGAAATTTAAACTCATTTAATAAATTCAGTAATAGCTTAACAAAACCTTCTTGCAGAACAGACTAGATAAATAAAATGTAAATAAACTTTTATATGTTTTTATTCTCTATTAATCGAACAATTCTTTAGATAAGGGTTCCAAATTAAGAAAATAGGGTCTAATCTTAAAATAAATATGTTTTAATAATGGAGACTTACCATCCTCCCAAAGAAGTAGAAGAAAAAGAAAATAACTCTGATCTTCCTGAAAAAGAAGTTATTTCGGAAAAATGGTTACTTGAAAAAATTGACAGTTTAATACCTTTAATAAAAGAAAAATGGCCCAACATTGCACAACAAACCCTTGAAACCACAAAAGGGAGTATTGATGATTTAGTTGAAGTAATAGCTAGCCATAGTGGCACCTCAGTAACTGGAATAAAAAGCCAACTATTTGAAATCATTGATTCAATAAGAGAAAACAATTGGGAAATATCAGAAAAAATTGAACCTATCGAAAGTCAATTAGAAGAATTATTAGAAGAACTTAACAATACACTTAGACCAAAAATAGAAAATCCAATAAGAAAAAAACCACTATTATCTATTGCTATTGCGGCTGGTATTGGTTTACTAATAGGAACTCTTCTTAACAGTGGCAGAAAATAATATGGAAAAACCAAAAAATAAAAACTTTGCAAGCACCGCCTCGAGAATTTCAGCGATCGCAAGTTCAGTGATGGATTTACATGTAAGAATAGCTCTACAAGAAGTAGATAGAGAAAAAAGAAGATTAATTAGCGGTGGAATATTTTTGGCAATTGGCAGTACATTATTATTATTAGTACTAATCTGCATCCATATTATTTTTTATCTTTTTCTAACGAAATATAATAACTGGAATATTGAATATAATCTATTACTAATAATATTTATCGATTTATTTCTTGCAGGCTTAAGTTTGAAGCTTGGAGGAAAATTAGCTAAAGGACCTTATCTTCCTCAAACATTAGAGGGTTTAGGCAAGACAACAAAGGCAGTTTTAGGCAAAAAATAAGTTACCTTATTAAGTACTTTATCCATCTACAATTTATTCCCCCATTGCTAACGGGAATCTTCAATGAAGATTTCATTTTCAAATATTTTGTTAGTTTTGGATTTCCACTGAGCAGCCAAAATTCCCAACCTGAAAAATTGTTCTTTAGGAAGATTCCCATTTGTTCATATAAACAAATCAATTCGTTTTCATCGCCTAATTTTTTGCCGTATGGAGGATTACATATGATAATCCCAGGTTTGCAACTTAATTGGAGTGCTAAAAAATCATTATTGATAAGCTCAATATAGTTTTCGAGTCCAGCTAATGATATGTTTACATTCGCCTGCTCAAAAACCTTTTTATTAATTTCACACCCTATTATTTTTGGTAATTTTTCATAATTTATAATTTTATTTTTTGCCTTATTTTTTTCATTAAGATAAATATCTTTCCTAAAGTCCAACCAATTCTCAAAAAGATATACTTGGTCAATATTTATGGGAACTCCAAGGAATTGGTTGACTGCCTCAATTAAAAAAGTACCCGAGCCGCACATAAAATCTATTAATGGAACTTTGCCATTCCATTGAGTCATATTTATCAATCCAGAAGCTAAATTTTCTTTTAATGGAGCATTTCCAATTGCGGGTCTATAGCCTCTTTTGTGTAAGCTTTCTACGCTGCTTTGAAGACTGAGAATTGCTTTATCATGATTTAAATGCAGATGAATTATAAAATCAGGATTATCTAGAGAAATATTTGATCTTTTATTCCAAACTGCCTGTTGCAAATCAGTTATAGAATTTTTTACTTCAAGAGCTGTGAAATGCGTATGACTTAATGAGGATGTTCTCCCAGTTACTTGAACGTTAAACGTTTTATCAAAGTGCAACCAATTTAACCAATCAAATGAATCTCTAACCCCCGCATATAAAGATTGCTTGTCATAGCAATTAAAACTTGCAATTTGTCTATAAAAACGAAAAGCTAATCTGGAATAGAAATGAACTCTATAAAAAGTTTCAAAATCGCATTCAAAATTAATAAATCTTTTATAAGTATTAATATTAAAGCCGCCTAAATTTGAAATTTCTTCTGCTAAAGATTTCTCTAGACCCTCCGGAGATGATGCCACTACATTCATATACGATAAAACTTAGTAAAAAAACTATTCAATAACCATTTTGCCTGTCAGAATATAAATGTCCAATTGGACTAGGTGATCTCAACCGATGTTTCGGACAGCGGTTCGATTCCGCTCAACTCCACTATTTGGGGTTGTAATGGTTTCGACGGGGCATAAGGAAGGTGACTGAAGCCGGCTCGGTTAGAGCAAAAACACAAATGCTAACAAAATCGTTAGTTTCTCCCGTCAAACAGCACCAGTTGCTGCTTGATCCTTAAGGAGATGGGGTTATATCAGCCTTATCAACCAAATGATACGAGGAGTCTGGAAGGACTCCACTTTTTTAAATAAGAAGTTGTAAAAGATAATTTATAGGTGTGTAAATATTGCTGCAAATGCTTGTATTAAAAAGATTTTTTTTAATTTTATAAGTATAAATACTGAGAAGATAAGTTTTAAATTAATTTATCTTATTAAAAAATCAAATCTTGCAAAATGGAATCTAATAAAAAACTGAATGACTTGATAATAAATCTCAAACCAAAAGTTATTAGATTCACTGGCGAAAAATTCCCCAATGAATTATGGAATAGTGGTTTTCAAATAAAAAAAACAAGAAAATATCTAGCTAAAAATTTAATTAAATGCTTGAAAAAGGATTTTTAGGCATTTTTTTTAAACATTTTTTTGACAAATCCTGAAGAACTTTAAATTCACTTTTATTTAAATTCCACTTGAATACATTCGATACATCTATAACTTGAGATTTTTTTCGCATTCCAACGAGTGGAATAGCTCCTTGATAACAACACCAATTAATTGCTACTTGCGCTTGGGAAACTGATCTTTGATTTGCAATTCTTTTTAAACACCTCCGCAATTCATATGTTGGTTTTTTATAGTTTTCAAATAATGCATTGCGAATAAAACTTTTTTCTACATTCTGTTCTTTATCTGGATCAATACAAAGTATTCCAAAGGACAAAGGACTATAAGCAAAGAAATCAATATTATTTTCGTCGCAAATTTTTTTTACCTGATATTGTTTTCCTAAATCAGGAGCAAGCAAAGAAAACTGTATTTGAACACTGTTAAGGCTCTGATCTCTTTTTGCTAAGAAATTAATTAATTTTATTAATCTTTTAGGGCCTATATTTGATAAGCCTATTTGAAAATCAAAGCCTTCATCTTTTAAATCGCAAAGATTATTCAATAGCCCTAATTCCTGCCAAGGATTGTATTTTGCAGTAGACCAATGTAATTGCACTATATCTAATTTATTATTAAGTCTTTCTAAACTTTTCAAAAAAGGTTTATTAAAACCTCTGTTACCTATTCTCCAGGGATAAGGTGCAAGTTTGGTTGCTACTTGAATTCTTTTTTTCTTTGCTGAAGGAGTATTTAGTAAAAATTTTCCTATCAACAATTCACTTCTACCCTGAAGATTCCCAGTGCCGTAAGAATCTGCAGTATCAATTAGATCAAAACCTCTTCGTAATGCTTCATTATATGTTTCACGTAAATCATTGTCATTTGTAGATTGGTAATTCCAGAAAAGCTTATTCCCCCAAGACCACGTACCTAATCCAATTCTTTTCTTCACTAGCCAATTTTTAAATAAGGAACTTTATAAGGTTATCTAAAAATATTAACTTCTTTAAAATATTTCAAAAAATAAGTTTTAAAGCATTAAAAATCAATTTCTCTTGACATTAAGAAATTATTCTCCAAAGTAAGAGAAATAAAAATAAAAAATTGTTCATTACCGTTTGCGGGCAAAAAGGGGGGGTAGCCAAGACCTGTACAAGTGTTCACCTTGCTAGTGTTTGGCATTCTGAAGGTAAAAAAGTTTGCATAGTCGATGCCGACAAGAATAGATCTGCTTTAGCATACGCATCAAGAGGCAATCTTCCATTTCCAGTTTTCCCCGTGAGTTCAGCTGCTAAAGCATCAAGATCATCAGAAATTGTAATAACTGATGGGCAGGCTAGCAGTGATCAAGAAGAACTCAAACACTTAGCGTATGGTTCAGATTTAGTTATCTTACCTACAACTGCAAAAGCAAGATCGGTAGAATTAACTTTTGAACTAGCTAATTTATTAAGCAACTTAAAAGTTAACCATGCTGTAGTAATAGTAAAAGTTGATTTTAGACAGCAAAAAGCAGCCCAACAAGCCAAAGCAGCTCTAGAAAATCTTGGTTTATATGTTTTTGATACATTTATACCCTTACTTTCAGCATTTGATAAAGCAGAAGCCTCGGGCAATGCTGTATTTGAAGCTGTAGACGATTTAGGTAGATCAGATCCTCGTCGAATGACGGGCTGGTCTGCTTATTGTTCAATTGCCTCACAAATTCCATGCCTGATTTCGAAGCCCTCATCCGACACCAACAACTTAAACAACCAAAAACCAATCAGCGCTTAAAAGTAGTTGATTCTCCTAATTTTGAAGAAGATAAAAACGAAGAAGCAATAATTAGACAATCTGGATTATTAGTTAATTTTTTTGGAGGTTTTATAGGCTCTGTAATTGGAACTTTTATAATACTTTTTCTTTATATGAATGAATATCTACCATTAGATTTACTAAAACTTAAGTAGTATATTCGCTATTCATTGCTATACAAAGATAATTACTCAAAATTGACTGCAACAACTGACTTTTTATGAGTCAATACAATTGCAAGCAAAGTGTAAGTGGTAATTAAAAATTAAGTTATTACTAAATTTCTAATTTGCAACCGTAAGCAAACTGTAAGCAACAGAACATGCTTTCTGAAACAGCAAATTAAATAAAAAAGTGAAATATTGACATGATTTCTTATCAGTATATTTTGTTTCTTATAACTTAAGGTTGTTGAAACACTTAAATTAAACGTAGTTACAACGTTTCAAGGATTAAAGTCTCTACATTTTGATCTTTCGTTTTCATAATCTTTTATAGCAGTATCCAATTCTGATAAATCTGCTTCTTTTCCAGCAATATATAATTCCATTTGTTTTGCATAGTTTGCTGATTCAATCCGACTATTGAATGAAGTATTGCAAAAAATTATACTTCCAAATTTTTCATAGTCCGCATAATCCCTATTCGCAGCATATTCAGCATTTGCTCTTAACTTATCTAATGCTTTATATTCCAAATCCTCAATACTAGGTTTTGGACGGAGTAAGAATGCTTTATAGTCCAAATCCTCAATACTAGGTTTTGAACGGAGTAAGGATTGGTTCGCTTGTGCATTTAGATATGCAAAAAGGGAAACACAAATAAGAACAACAGCAAATACTCTAATTAACCAAGTGTTAGTTTTATCCATCATTATCGTAATTACTTTCTCTTTCCATTACTTCTCTACTACACTTTTAACTTTATCTGAGAATTTTTGTTCTTTATCAGTTCTTGTATTTACTTTCATCGTTGTATAAATTCTAGGAGCGCCTTTTTCGTGAATTTTTTCATGACACTTTCTAACACATTCAAATACTTTATCCCAATCTCCTTCTATGGCAGTTCCATTAGCACCTAATTCGTAGGAAAGTCCTTCACTTTTTATAACTTCAATACATTCTTTTATGTAAGGCGATAAAGAAGTTCCAACCCCAATCGGGACTAAACATAAATCAATACTTACAAACATAATTTTTTCTATTTTTATAAATCTAACTATTTACATTCTAAATGCTTAATATCCTTAAATTTTGGCGAAGAAAACCAGTAAAAGTTTCCTGAAAATAAAATAAGAGGGCATTTGTTTGCCCTCTTCGAGTCGTATGCACCTCGCTGTCCACAAAGTCGATGAAGTGCTTTTAACTCCTGAATTATTTCTACTCCTACTGAACGAGAAAAGATAGTCGTGACAACCACAAAGCACTTCTACTCGGGTAATAATACTCTATGAATTTCAAGTCAATAGGAGGACAATATAGATATAGATCTAGGAGGTCTTATGAAACTATTCAATCAATTTAACATTCTTCCAAGATACTTAACTGCGTTTAATTATGCAGGATTAAATCTAAACCAAACCCCAAAAGAACTTGAGAAATGCACGACTGAGTTTCAAAACTTTTGGGAGAAAGAATGTAGAGAGCATCCAACAAATCAAAATTGCTTAATTTACTGCGACTAAGTTTTTAATTTTTAGTCTTTATTAAAAAAGGAGGTTTTATGAAACTAACTACTCCATTCACCATTCTCAATCGAAAATTCAATGAAATGGATTTAATCAGAGATGCCATGAAGAAAAGAAAATTGGCAACTGAAAGATTGCATGATGATTACAGAAAAATGTTCAAAAACGAAGAACATCCAACCATAGTTAATGGATATGTTTAACCTTGTGGGACTAAATTAAATTAGTAAAAATAAGTTCTAATTTAATGTAAGCAGATCGTAAGCAACATATTAATAATCTTCAAATCTATTGATATAACTACGTTTTAGCGTTAAGTCGTATATTCCGAGTTTATTTCAACATATTTTTTAGAAAGATCGCACCCCCAAGCTGTGCCTTTCGATTCGCCAGAATTTAGATTAATCATAATTTTTACAATATCATCTACTAAATATCTACCTTTCATTCTAGACTTAATATAGTCTGTGACTTTTTGTGGATCATATTTATTTAACTTGCCTTTTTCCAAAATCTGAGTCTTTCCTACATACAAGTCAACGTCATTTAACTTAAATTTAACTCCAGAATTACCTGCAGCAGAAATGATTCGTCCCCAATTCGGATCACAACCATGTATCGCAGTTTTTACCAAGGCAGAATTACAAATAGATTTCGCGAGCATAATTGCATCTTCTGTATTTTTTGCTCCTTGAACCAAAACTTCTAATAAACAATTTGCTCCCTCTCCATCCCTTGCAATATTTTTTGCCAAATTCTGACAAACAATATCAATCCCTTGTTGGATAATTGGAAAAAACCTTTTTTCAATTTTCTCTCCTGCATTTATTCCAACAAAAGAATCATTTGTGCTTGTCTCTCCATCAACTGATATTGCATTAAAAGATTTTTTAACCGCAATAGCAATCATTTTGTCCCATTCTACTTTTTGAATACTTGCATCACAGGTTAGAAAAGCAAGCATTGTGGCCATGTTGGGGTAAATCATTCCTGAACCTTTTGCAAATCCCGCTATTTTTATTTTTCTACCTTGAATAATCGTCTCTATTGACACTTTTTTCAAAGTCAAATCAGTAGTTAAAATTGCTTCTGCTGCATTTTGAAAATTATTACTCTTTAAATCACTAACTAAATTCGGTAAATTTTTTACTAAATCATTTATTTGTATTGGAACACCAATTACACCAGTTGAGCACATTAAAACTTCTTCTTCTTTTATTCCTAAAAGTTCAGCAATCTTTCTTGTGGCAATTTGAAAATGTTGAATACCAAGATTTCCTGTACATGCATTTGCTTGACCAGAATTAATTAGTATTGCTCTTACAAGACCTAGAGTTGTTTTAATCCTTTCCTCACAAATATCCACACAAGAAGCGCGAACTATTGATTGGGTAAACATCCCACTAAAAACACTTCCTTCTGGAGCGAGTATTAGTGCTAAATCTTTTTTATTAGAAGCTTTTAAACCGGCAGATATCCCAGCAAAAAGAAACCCCTTGGGTGTTACCTTACTGTCATCAACAAACGACCAATTGGAATCTAACTGGCTCAAACTTTTTGGTATTTTAATTCATACTAACTACTCTTTAATACTAAAGAAACAAAGTAATTAGATTATTATTAATTATATGGATATTCTTCAAAAATCAAAAAACAACCAAAGAAGGATTGGTTTAACAGGAGGTATTGCAAGTGGGAAGACAACCATAACTAATTACATTAAAAAACATAAAAACATACCAATATTAGATGCAGATCATTTTTCAAGAGAATTAATCAAACCAAACACATATGGATATAAAAAAATTTTAGATTATTTTGGAAATAAAATTATTGATGATAAGAACAATTCAGAAAGGGAAATAGACAGAAAACTTTTAAGGAACATTATTTTTAAGCATTCAGCAAGCAAGGAATGGATTGAAAAACTACTTCATCCCTTAATTAAAGAAAGAATGATAGAAGAATGCTGTCAATACAGAAATAATCAAACTATAGTATTGGTTATTCCATTATTGTTTGAAGCAAAATTTGAAGATATTTGCACTGAAATATGGTTAGTTAAATGTCCTAAAGAACAACAAAAAAACAGACTTATCACAAGAGATAAAATTAGCGAAAAAGAAGCATATGACTTGATAAATTTTCAATTAAGTTTTGAAGAAAAAAGAAAATTTTCAGATATTATTTTAGATAATTCGGATGATCAAAATAAATGGGTAAATACGATAAAAGAGCTTCTTTAAGATTTAGCTATTTAATTTTTCCATAAGAAGTTTATTTGCAAGTTTAGGGTCAGCTTTACCTTTTGTTCTTTTCATAAGTTGACCAACAAAAAAACCAAGTAACTTAGTTTTACCATTTTTAAATGCTTGCACTTCATTTGGATGTTCATTTATAAGTTCATCTATTATTGGTAAAATACTTGAAGAATCAGATATCATTGCCAACCCTTTTTCTTCAACTAATTTTTTCGGAGAAATATTTTTTTGAATAAGTTCAGGTAGAATTTCTTTTGCAATTTTTCCACTAATTATATTTTTTGAAATCATGCTAATCATTTCAGCAAGATTTTCAGGACTAAGCTTTAATTCACTAAAACTTAGCTTGTTTGATTTTAAATAGCCCACAATATCACTTGTTACCCAATTTGAAGCTAGTTTGGCCTCGGCACCATTTGCTACTGTTTCTTCAAAAAAGTTTGCCATGCTTATTTCATCAGAAATTACCCTTGCATCATATGCAGACAATCCAAATTGACTTACAAATTTATTTCTTTTCTTTGAAGGTAATTCTGGTAGTTCTTTAAACCATATTTCTTGTTGGGCTTTTGTTATTTCAATTGGACCTAAGTCAGGATCAGGAAAATATCTATAGTCACTGCTCCCTTCTTTTAATCTCATACTTTTCGTTAATTGCTTAGCTTCATCCCATAACCTTGTTTCTTGGAAAATTTTTCCTCCATTTTCATAAACTTCTATTTGTCTGGCTATTTCATAATCACAAGCCTTTTGAATTGCAGAAAATGAATTCATATTTTTTATTTCCACTTTGGTACCAAAAGGAGCATTAGGTCCTTTTCTGACTGAAATATTGACATCACAGCGTAATGAACCCTCTTGCATATTTCCGTCTGACACTCCTAGATATCTAACTGTTCTTCTAATCTCTGAAGCATATTCAGATGCCTCTTTACCGGATCTAATATCTGGTTTACTTACAATCTCACAAAGTGCTATTCCGGCACGATTGTAATCAACTAAAGAATACTTAGAGCCAGCTAGTCTATCACTTCCTGAATGTACTAGTTTTCCAGCATCTTCTTCCATATGTAGCCTTTCTATACCAATTTTTTTGATATAAGGTTCCTTATCCTTTTCAATTATTTCAACCTCTAACCAGCCATTTTCAGCTAGTGGCTCATCAAATTGTGAAATTTGATAATTTTTAGGCAGATCAGGGTAAAAATATTGTTTTCTATCAAATTTACAATGTTCTGCAACGTTTAAATTTAATGCTAACGAAGTTTTTACAGCATATTCAAGAACAGTCTCGTTCAAAACTGGAAGGGTTCCTGGTAACCCACAAACTACAGGATCAATATGCGTATTAGGTGCATCACCAAAAGCTGTTGACGCAGATGTGAATATTTTACTTTTCGTATTAAGCTGTACATGAGTTTCCAAACCAATTACAGCTTCCCAAGATTCCAAATTGTTCATTATCAAAAGTCTCTTTATTAATATTATTGGATATAAAGGAAAAGAGGACCAAAACACAAATAAAAATATTAATTTTTAAATGGCACAAGAAACCAAAAATTCAATATTAATCATTGGCGGTGGACTTTTAGGTTTATCTATTGCTTATGAATTTTCTAGAAATAACTTCAAAGTTTTGGTTTTAAGCAAAAACAGAAATGAATCAGCTGGATTTGTTGCTGCAGGAATGTTAGCTACTCATGCCGAGGGGCTCGAAGATGAATTACTAAAATTTGGCCAAGAAAGTCAAAATCTAATTCCAAAGTGGATAAAAAGTATTGAACAAGATAGTAATATTAAATGCGGTTTAAAAAAAATGTGGCATAGTAGTTCCTTTTAAAAACAAAGAGGATCTTGAAAAGTTTCCCACTTATGAATATGGAAAATATTTAAATCACAAAGATCTTCAAACAGAAATTAATGGAATGAATTCTATTTGGAAACATGGTTTACTTTTTGAACAAGATGGTCAAATAGATAACCGAAGAAGACTGATGCGTGCTCTTGAGAGAGCATGCTCCTTGCATGGAGTCGAATTTGAGGAGGGATCAGAAGTAGAGGATTTGACATTCGAAAACAACAAGATTACAGGTGCAACAGTTTTATGTGCCACTGGGGATATAAAAAAAATTAACTGCGAAAAAGCAATTATATGCAGCGGTGCTTGGAGTAAAAAAATTTTTAATAAGATTCCAGTCTTTCCTGTAAAGGGGCAAATGCTCTCAATACAAGGTCCAACAAATTTTTTGAAAAGAGTTATTTTTGGTCCAAAAACTTATCTAGTTCCACGTGATGATGGACTTATTATAGTTGGAGCAACAGTTGAAAAAGATTCAAAATTTAATCAGGGTAATACTCCTAATGGAATAAAAGAACTGCAAGAAGGGATTCGTTCCTTATTGCCAGAAGCTATTAATTGGCCACAAATGGAACATTGGTGGGGATTTAGACCTTGCACACCAGATCTAAAACCAATAATTGGAAAATCAAAAATTGAAAATCTTTTTATAGCTACAGGACATTACAGAAATGGAGTTTTATTTTCTGCAATAACAAGTGATCTTCTTTTAAAAATAGTTCAAAATAAAAATCTCAAAGAAATAGAAAAAAGATTTTTAGAAAAATTTAGTTTAGATAGATTTGCGACTTAAATTTTAATTTTCAGATCGCCATTTCGAATCAGAAGTTTCCCACTCACATAATTCCTCTTCGTTAAACCAAAGATCAATTTCAAATTTTGCTGTATCTTCTCCATCAGAACCATGAATAATATTCCTCCCAATATCAATAGCTAAATCACCTCTAATTGTTCCAGGATCTGCTTCCAGAGGTTTTGTTGCACCTATTAGTTTTCTAGCACTCAAAATAACTCCTTCGCCTTCCCACACCATTGCTACAACAGGGCCACTTGAAATAAAGTCCACTAGATCACCAAAAAAAGGTCTTTCTCTATGTACTCCATAATGATTTTGAGCAAGTTCTTTTGAAGGAATTAATTGCTTTAATCCAACCAATTTAAATCCTTTTTTTTCAAATCTGCCAATAATCTCAGAAACATATCCTCTTTGAACTCCATCTGGTTTAATTGCAATAAAGGTTCTCTCTTTGGTCATTTAGTTAATAATCACTCTATGTATATTCAACTTTTGGGTGGTAACTTGGCAAGTAATCATTAAAATAAAAGATATTGTTTTGAGTTATTTTCAAAAACATTTATTAATCACAAAGACATAAATTGACCAATTTTGAGCCGAAAAAATTAAAGACTATTTGGACTATTGAAGATAGTATTTCGACTTATAACATAGACAAATGGGGGGATAAATATTTTTCTATAAATTCCAAAGGAAATATATCAGTTACTAAAGATATAAAATCTGAAAATAAGATTGATCTTTTTAAGCTTGTAAAAGAACTTAAAAGTAGAGAAATAAATCCTCCATTAATCATAAGATTTAATGATATCTTGAAAGATCGTATAAATGCATTACATGACTCTTTTTTAAAAGCAATAAAAACCTATAAATATAAGAACATTTATCAAGGCGTTTTTCCTGTCAAATGTAATCAACAGAAAAATGTCCTAGAAAAGATAATAGAGTTTGGTAGCCAATGGAATTTTGGTTTAGAAGTAGGAAGTAAATCAGAACTATTAATTGGCCTTGCACTTCTTGAAAACCAAAATTCATTATTAATATGCAATGGATATAAAGATAAAAAATATATTGAGATTGCTACTTTGGCCAGAAAACTCGGCAAAAATCCAATAATCGTTATTGAACAAAGAGATGAGGTAAAAAGAATTATTCAAGCAGTAAAAGAACTTAATGCGACTCCATTGATAGGAATTAGAGCAAAGTTATCAAGTAAAAGTAGTGGTAGGTGGGGTAAATCTATTGGAGATAATTCCAAATTTGGATTATCAATCCCAGAAATTATGTTGACAATAAAAGAACTAAAAGAAGCAAATCTTATCAACGAAATGAAATTGCTCCATTTTCATATAGGCAGTCAAATAAGTGATATTGCTGTGATCAAAGACGCATTACAAGAAGCGAGTCAAATATATGTTGAACTATGCAAACTTGGAGCCCCAATGCAATATATCGACGTTGGAGGAGGATTAGGAATAGATTTTGATGGAACTAAAACCTCCTCCAACACCTCTACTAATTATTCTCTTCAAAATTATGCTAATGATGTAATTGCAACTATCAAAGATTCATGTGAATTAAATAATATCAAGCATCCAACTATAATCTCAGAAAGTGGAAGAGCAATAATTAGTCATTGTTCAGTTTTAATTTTTAATGTTTTAGGAACAAGCCATGTCAGTTCCAAACTACAAATTTTTGATAAAAAAAATCAACAATTAATAATTTTAAATTTACTTGAAACTTTCTATGAATTAAAAAAACTTAAAAATAAAAAAATAAATTTATCTCAAATAATTGAACTATGGAATGATGCAAAAAAGTTTAAAGAAGATTGCTTAGTTGCTTTCAGATTAGGATTTTTAAGTTTGGCAGAAAGAGCTTATGCCGAAGAACTTACGTGGGCTTGCGCAAAAGAAATTTCTAATAACCTGAATAATGATGAAATCAATCACCCTGATTTATCTGAAATTACAGAAACTCTTGCATCAACTTATTATGCAAATTTATCTATCTTTAAATCTATTCCAGATAGCTGGGCAATAAATCAGATTTTTCCAATAGTACCAATACATAGGCACTTGGAAGAGCCGTTTTGCAAAGGCAATTTTGCAGATTTAACTTGTGATTCAGATGGGAAACTAAATAATTTTATTGATAATGGAAAAATTAAATCATTACTAAATTTACATAAGCCAGAGGAAAATAAAGATTATCTAATTGGAATTTTTATGACTGGCGCCTATCAAGAATCATTAGGAAACTTGCACAATTTATTTGGCAATACAAACGTTGTTCATATAGACATAAATCAAGATAATTCATATAAGGTCAAAAATATTATTAAAGAGGACAGTAAATCTGAAATTTTACAATTATTAGATTACAGTTCAGCTTCTTTGGTTGAATCTATAAGAATTAATACTGAATCAGCAATTGATCAAAAAAGATTAACTATTGAAGAAGCAAGGAAATTAATGGATCAAATAGAAATTAGTCTCAGAAAAAGTAGTTATTTATCAGAATAAATATCTAATGTTTTTTGCAAATAATTTTTAGCATAATCTAGAGCATCACTTAATTTGTCAATATCTTTAGCACCTGCTTGAGCAAAGTTAGGCTTTCCTCCCCCTCCTCCCGAACAAATTCTTGCAATCTCATTAATTAATTTACCTGCATGCAATCCTATTTTTACTGCATCATCAGATAAAGAAACTACAAATAACAACTTTCTATTTTCTGGATTTGGTATTCCCCCAAGAATCACTATTGCTTTATATCCCAAATGAGAAGTTAAATTAAGTGCTGCAGATTGCAAAGAATCCCCATCTAAGCCATCAATCTGATTTACTAAAATTGAAAAAGAATTTACTATTTCTGCGGATGATTTTATAGAAGAGTATTTAAAATATGCAATTTCATCTTTCATTTTTTGTATCTCTTTATTCTTATTAATAAGCTCTGCTTGCAAATTATTAACCCTTTCAAAAAGTTGATTAGGATTTGCTTTTAACAAATCACTTAGTTGATTTACTAAAGCATTTCTATCACTGAAATAGTCTAATGCTGCTTGGCCTGATAATGCTTCGATCCTTCTTACCCCTGCTGAGATTCCTTCCTCACTAATTATTTTGAAAGAACCTAATTCGGATGTTGTTTTAACATGTGTGCCACCACAAAGTTCCATTGAAACTCCTGGCACATTAACAACACGCACTTCATCATCATATTTTTCTCCAAACATTGCGACTGCTCCCTTTTCAAGAGCCTCATTCTTAGACATATTTTTTATTTCTAGGGCATGATTTTCCATAATCCAAGAGTTAATTAAAGTCTCAATCTTAGAAATTTGATCTTTAGAAATAGGATTTGAGGAATTAAAGTCAAATCGTAATTTATTAAAGGCTACTAATGAACCTTTTTGTCCAACACTTTCGTTAACAACTGATTTAAGTGCAGATTGTAATAAATGAGTAGCTGTATGATTTGCAGCAGCCTTAGCTCTATTAGAAGAACTAACATTAGTCTTAACTTTTTGTCCAATAGTTAATATTCCTTTTTTGATCGTTCCAGAATGTAAAAAAACATTTTTCTTTCGAATAACACTATCAATCAAAACCTCTAAATCTTTTGAAAATATCGTTCCAATATCACCAACTTGCCCGCCAGATTCTCCATAAAAAGTTGTCTGATCAAGAACAATTAAAACTTTCTGACCTTCACTTGCTTGCTTAACTAATGTTGAATCCAAAAATATACCCTTTATTTCAGCTTCTGAAAGAAGTGAACCATAACCATTAAAAACAGTTTTGTTAAAAAGATCTATTTCTCGCTCTAATGATCCCTCTAATGTCAAATCAATACTACTTGAAGCAGCCTTAGCTCTCTCTTTTTGTGCATTCATTTCTTCTTCAAAACCCTTCACATCTACACTGATATTATTTTCTTCAGCAATTTCTACAGTAAGTTCTAGAGGAAATCCATAAGTATCATAAAGTTCAAAAGCTTTAAAACCAGAAATTAATTTCTGCCCTGAAGAAATTAACTCATCTAGCAATTTCTCTCCTCTTTCAAGAGTTTCCCTAAATCTTATTTCTTCAATTTTTATCTCATTCAAAATTAAATCATTATTATTTTTTAAATCAGGATAATTATTTTGCATTAAATTGATTCCGACAGTAGCAATATGGGGTAAAAATTCATTTGTTATTCCTAATAATCTCCCATGTCTGACCATTCTTCTAATAAGCCTTCTTAATATATATCCCCTGCCGAGATTACTTGCTGCTACTCCATCAGAAATTAAATGAATAACAGCTCTTGTATGATCACCAATGATTTTTAAAGAAATTTTGCTTTTATCATCTGAAGAAAAATAATCAATATTTGCAATCTCACAAATTTTTTGAATAATAGGAAAAATCAAATCTGTCTCATAATTATTTTGCTTTTTTTGTAGTATTTGAGCCATCCTTTCAAGACCCATTCCAGTATCAATATTTTTAAATTTTAAATCTGTCAATTTTCCATCAGGATCACGATTGTATTGCATAAAAACAAGATTATAAAATTCAATAAAACGATCTCCATCTTCTAAATCAATATTCTGCAGACCCTTTTCAGGATGAAAATCATAATAAAGTTCTGAACAAGGTCCACATGGACCTGTTTTGCCAGATGACCAAAAATTATCTTTCTCACCTAGTTTCACTATCCTATCGGGATGAATACCAATTTCATCTCTCCAAATTTTTGCAGACTCTTGGTCTTGGTGAAAAACACTCACAATTATATTTTCAATAGGAAGTTTATAAATATTAGTAACTAATTCCCAAGCCCATTGGATAGCCTCTTGTTTAAAATAATCTCCAAAAGAGAAATTACCAAGCATTTCAAAAAAAGTGTGATGTCTAGCTGTAACTCCAACGTTTTCTATATCGTTTGTTCTAATGCACTTTTGGCTAGATGTAGCCCTTTTTGATGGTCTTTCTTTTAAACCTAAAAAAACTGGTTTAAAAGGTAGCATTCCAGCAATTGTGAGCATAACCGTAGGGTCATCTGGAATCAAAGATGCACTTGGAATGATTTTATGTAATTTTTCACTGTAAAATTTTAAAAAAGCATTTCTTATCTCATCTCCAGTAACTATTTTTTTTATTAGTTGAGATGTCATTTATCCAGAATGAGAAGATTAAAAAAAAGAAAAGCGTAATTTCGGTTATTTCGCAAAAATAATCACGCGGATTTATATTCTACATAACTAAAGTTATTTTATAACGCGATTTGTCCTATGCTAGCCTCTGCCCAGACAAGTAATTCTAAATTGGTACAAATAAATAACAAGTTGACAGTTCAATCTCAAAACTTCGCTGATGATTCTTGTGCCATAAGATCTCTGGATTGGGATCGCAGCAGATTCGATATTGAATTTGGCTTAAGAAATGGCACTACTTACAATAGTTTTATTATTAAAGGGGAAAAACTAGCAATAATTGATACTAGTCACGCAAAATTCAAAGAATTATGGTTTGAAAAATTACTAAAAGAAGTAGATCCACAAGAAGTGGATTATCTAATTACAAGCCATACTGAACCTGATCATTCTGGTTTAATAGGTAGTCTTCTAGAATTAAACAAAAATATCACAATAGTAGGATCAAAATTAGCCCTTAAGTTTATTGAAGACCAAATACATGTTCCCTTTAAGCGACTAGAAGTTAAAAGTGGAGAGTTTTTAAATCTAGGAACTAATCCTAATAGCGGTTTAGAACATAATATTGAATTTATAAGCGCACCAAATTTACATTGGCCAGATACAATTTTTTCATATGATCACAGCACTCATGTTCTCTACACATGCGATGCATTTGGACTCCATTATTGTTCTGATGAATTTTATGACACTGATCAAAAAGAGATATATGATGATTTTCGCTTTTATTACGATTGCCTGATGGGTCCAAACGCTAGAAGCGTTCTGCAGGCTATTAAAAGAATAGATAAGCTACCTGAATTAAAAACAATAGCCGTAGGTCATGGGCCTTTGCTTCATAATCAAGTTAATTTTTGGAAAGGAAAATACCAAGAATGGAGTAGCAATAAAAGCAAAGGGAATGATTTTGTTTCAGTTTGCTATATCAGCGACTATGGTTATTGTGATCGACTAAGTCAAGCGATATCTCATGGAATAAGTAAAGCAGATGCACAGGTTCAATTAATTGATTTAAGATCTTCTGACCCCCAAGAATTAACAAGTTTAATTTCAGAGTCAAAAGCAGTTGTAATCCCCACATGGCCAGTAGATTCAGATAATGAATTAAAAGAATCTCTAGGTACTTTATTTGCGGCACTAAAATCAAAACAATTTACAGCTGTCTATGATGCATTTGGTGGAAATGATGAACCAATTGATTCTTTAGCAAATAAATTAAGAGAACTTGGTCAAAAAGAAGCTTTCTCTCCTTTAAGAGTTAAAAATATTCCAGATCCCATTGTTTATCAACAATTCGAAGAAGCTGGAACTGACTTGGGTCAATTGATCAATAAAAAGAAAAATATTGCCTCTATGAAGAGCCTTGATTCAAATTTAGACAAAGCTTTAGGTAGATTAAGTGGGGGATTATATGTAGTAACAGCGAGTCAAGGAGAAGGTTCGTCATTTAGACAAAGTGCAATGGTAGCAAGTTGGGTCAGTCAAGCAAGCTTTTCTCCACCAGGTATTACAGTTGCAGTGGCAAAAGATAGAGCTATTGAATCATATATGCAAGTTGGGAAAGGTTTTGTTGTGAATATCTTGAGAGAAGATAACTATCAAAAAATGTTCAGACATTTTTTAAAAAGATTTGCCCCTGGAGCTGATAGATTTGCTGATGTAGATGTAATTAGTAACATCGCTGAAGGAGGACCAGTTCTCTCAGATTCACTCGCATTTTTAGATTGTAAAGTCAGTTCAAGACTGGAGACTCCAGACCATTGGATAATTTACGGTATTGTTGAAAATGGTAATGTTTCTGACTTATCATGTAAGACAGCAGTTCATCACAGAAAAGTTGCTAATCACTATTAGAAAATAAGTCTTTGAAATGTCAGATATTAATATAGGCTTACTTGCAGAAAATCAATATTTATCAGAATTTGAAATTACTGGAAATTTTTCTTGTGTAAGATTCTTAGACCAAAATAAAGAAAGATTTGAACTTGAATTTAACCTTGAAAAAGGAACCTCTTTTAATACTTTTTTCATTAGAAGTCACGGGGAACTTTTTATTATTCATCCACCTGAAAAACAATATTTAGATTCGTTTAATGAAGTAATTTCTAGGCTTTGCGATCAATTTAAATTAAGTAAAATCAACTTCATTTCTGGTCATATTAATCCCCAAATTATTGAAACTATAAAGAATATAAGTACCCAATTTCAAAACACAACTATTACTTGCTCTAATCCAGGTTATAAACTTATTAGCGAACTTTGGAATCAAAGAAATCCTACTTTAAAAAACTTTATTGAAATTCAATTACCTGAAATAAACATAATCAAAAAAGAACTTAATTTAGAATTAGAAAACATTTCACTAGAATTAATACCTATTCCAACAGCACGTTGGCCTGGTGGTCTAATAATTTATGAACGTAATCAAGAAATACTTCTTAGTGAAAAAATTTTCTCTGCCCATATTGCCTCTAAATATTGGTCTGAAACAAATCGAGTTAGTACAGAAATTGATAGGAAACATTTTTATGATTGCTTGATGGCACCAATGTCTAATCAAGTAGTATCAATAACTGAAAAAATTGCAGATTATGATATTAAAACTATTGCACCATTACATGGTCCCGCAATCGAATATAGCTTAAAAAGCTTTTTAAATGACTATATTAGATGGGGACAGAATCTCTCAACCAATAATCATAAGATCGCTCTGATATATGCAAGTGCATATGGAAACACAGCCTCAATAGGCGATGCATTGGCTAAAGGGATAAATAGAACCTCTGTAGAAGTTGAAAGTATTAACTGTGAATTTACACCTAATGATGTGCTTGTAAAATCCATCCAAAATGCTGATGGATATTTAATAGGCTCACCCACTTTGGGTGGTCACGCCCCAACCCCAATAGTTAGTGCACTAGGAACATTGTTAGCAGAGGGTAATAGAGATAAGCCTGTAGGAATCTTTGGTAGTTTTGGGTGGAGCGGCGAAGCTATAGATTTACTTGAAACAAAATTAAAAGACGGTGGTTTTAAGTTTAGTTTTGACCCTATTAGGATTAAATTCAGTCCTAATAAACCAAAGATTAAAGAATTAGAAGAAATAGGAACTCACTTTGGAAGAAAAATTATAAAAAAAGCAAAGAAAAAGCCCAGAAAATCAGATACTGGAATGATTACAAGCAAAACGGATCCAAAGCTACAAGCTCTTGGAAGAGTTATTGGTTCACTTTGTGTCCTGACAGCCTCTAAAGGCAAAGATGAGAATAATATCAAAGGAGCCATGCTTGCATCTTGGGTTAGTCAAGCAAGTTTTTCTCCACCTGGATTAAGTATTGCAGTAGCAAAAGATAGATCTGTAGAGTCTCTTCTACAAATAGGAGATTCATTCGCATTAAATATTCTTAGTGAAAAAGATTTTAAAGAACCTTTGAAAAGATTCACAAAGCCCTTTGCACCTGGAGAAGATAGATTTGAAGGAATAAATATTGAATTAACTCCTAATGAACAGATAATCATTCCTGAATCGCTGGCATGGTTAGATGCTTCTGTAAAAGAGAGAATGGAATGTGGAGATCATTGGGTAATTTACGCCGAAGTACTGCACGGTAATATACTAAAATCCGATAGTCTAACGGCAGTTCATCACCGCAAAACAGGTGCTAACTATTAAATTTACTTATCTAATTTATGACTGAAACAAAAGATCTAATAATCATTACTGCTAGTTGTGGTAAAAATCTAGAGCTTTCTGAAAAATTTCTTGAAAAAAGTAATGAACTTAAAATAAGTTCTGAAATTTTAGATCTTACTACTCTTAATATTCCATTATTTAATCCAAGAATTCACAGCAAAGAAAATATTCCAAATGAAATAGAAGAATTAAAAAAAAAGCTTTTCAATATTGAAAGGTGGGTGATTTGTGCGCCTGAATATAATGGATCTATACCTCCCATTCTCTCCAACTTCATAGCATGGCTTTCTATTTCGGGAGATGACTTTAGGAATTTATTTAATGGTCAACCGATTGCAATTGCAACATTTTCTGGTGGCGTAGGGTTAGAACTACTGACCTCATTACGAATTCAATTAGTGCATTTAGGAAGTCAAGTATTAGGAAGACAACTTTTGTCATCATATAGTAAACCTATAGATACAAAAACTATTGAAGATATTATTCAAAGACTTTTACAAATGAAAAAATTAAAAACATAAACTTTTAATAACTAAAAATTAATCTCATTTTTTTTCATTCCAAACTTTTAAAATTTCTCTTGCCATTGGCAGGGCGTGAACAGATCCACCACCAGGAGTATTCTGAGCAAAAGCAACTACAAGTAACTCACTCTTTTCAGAGGGTGTAAAGCAAACGAACCAAGCGTGATCTAATCCACCTTCACCATCTTCAGCAGTTCCTGTTTTACCTGACACTGGAGGTAAATTTGAAACTCCATAATTAATTGATACCCCTGTACCAGCCTCTACTACTTTCCGGAGACCACTTTTAATCAATTGAATATTTTGTGGGTCAATGTCAATTGGAATACGTTTTTTATCTAAAAGACTTTTTTCATCTTTTTTAGTCAAATGTGGAGTAATTAGATAACCACCATTAGCTATCGCTGCATAGGCTCTAGCGATTTGAATTGGAGTTACTTGAACAACAAATTGTCCAATAGACATACTCGCAATATCTTCTGGAACCCAAGGAGTTCTTCCTGGTTGCCCCCACCCTCTACCATCCTTAGCCCATTGACTACTAGCAACTAAACCCATGTTTTCTTGTTCAGAAATTTCAATTCCAGATAAAGAATTAAAACCCAGCTTTCGGGAAACCTTATGAATTTCATCAACTCCTGCTCCATAACCTACTTGATAAAAAAATGTATTACTTGAAACTCTTAAAGCGTCTTCGTAGCCTATTAAACCAAAGCCTAAATCATTGTGCTCTCTAAAACATTGACTCCCATAAGTTATACATGGTTTTGTATCTAACATGGTATCTCTTGGAAATTTTCCACTTTCCAATCCGGCTAAAGCAGTTACAATTTTCCAAACACTTCCTGGATCATAAGCATTTAATGCCCTATTCAAAAGAGGTTTTTCTGGAGAATTAAATAAATTATTGTATTCTTTTTCAGGCTTAAAATCCTTTGAAAAAAAATTCAAATCAAAATTAGGCCTACTTACCATCGCTCTTATTGCACCATCTCTTGGATCCATCACAATTATCGCTCCAGCTTTTTTGTCTTTAAGAACCTCCTCAGCAACTAATTGCAAATTAAGGTCAATTGTTAGTTCAATATCATTACCTTGTACTGGAGGTTTTATACCCAAAGATCTTTGAAATTTTCCTACTGAATTTACTTCAACCATTTCTCCACCCCATTCACCTCTTATAAAATCTTCGTAAACATATTCGATTCCTGTTCTTCCTATTAAGTCATTTAATTTATAACCCTTCTTAGATAAAGATTTATATTCTGATTGAGTAATTGGCTGAGTATAACCAATTACATGGGCAGCAAGAGATTTATAAGGATAGTTTCTAATTAATTTAGTAGCTATTTCAAAACTTCCTAAATTAACTTCATTTTCCTTAAATTGTATTAATTGATCAACACTTAAATCATCAAGAATAGTTACTAAAAGTTTTTGATTTTTTAGACCATCAGAATATTTTTTTTGAATTACATTACTATCAACATCTAACAAAAAAGAAATTCTTGATTTATGTTCTTCCCAATTGCTTTTATTAATAGATTGAGGCTTTATTATTAGAGAATATTTAAGTCTACTATCTGCTAAAACATAACCATTTTTATCTAGTATTCTTCCGCGTATTGGCTGTGAAGCAATAAGTCTGATCCTATTCTCTTCTGACATCTTCTTAAAAGATTCATAATTTAAAAGTTGCAAAAAAATTAATCTAAATAGAATCAATAAAAAAGAAATAGAAGAAAAAATGAGTAAGACTATAGATTGTCTCTTGAATGAAATAGGTTTTTTATTAGGACTTGTT
>CACCCI010000010.1:0-28967 GCA_902544495.1 uncultured Prochlorococcus sp. | reverse complement strand
TATCAATATCAAGCGAAATTTCTTCTGATGGTAATTCCTTTATGATTTCTAAAGTTGAAACTTCTTTTTTTTGATCTAATAAATTTTCTATAGTGTTGTAAATTTCTGTTCCATTATTATCATTTGGAACTTTAATGCTTTTGCTTAGTTCGGTAAGAATTTTACGCCCTATCCAACTTCTTAATATTTCTCTATTTAATCCCTCTTCCTTGAAGACTGGAAATTCTAAAAATTTTGATAATTCAAAAACTCTTATTAATCCATTTTTTTTTAACCAATCTATTAATTCTGTTGAATCATCTTTGTATTTTTCTAATTTTGATAATTGTTCTATAGTAATAGGGATTTCCATCTCTTCAAATTTAATATTTATTTTTTCGGCAGCCTTTAAAGGATTATTAAAAAATAAACCACAAAAACTAAAAAAAATTATAAAAATGTATTTCACTTGTGATTAGTCCAAATAGTTTACAAATTAGCAAAAATTGGTGGATTCAATTTCCATATCATTTGAGGTTAATAACCAAAATAAGATTTTACGCTGCATTTGGAGCAGGAGGTGTTATTTATTTAACATCACTTATTTTTAATAACATAGGATTATCGGCAACAGATATTGGCTTAGGGTTTACCATTTCAGCAATAATTGGAACCGTAACAAGACTATTTACAGGTAATTATCTTAATAAAACAGGGCAAATACAATTTCCAATAATTTTTTCTTCAATACTAAGTATTGCCGCTAGCTTATGCCTCATTATTTCAAGAGATACCTTTTTATACATAATTGGACAATCATTTGTTGGAGCTGCTGCAGGAATATATTGGCCTGCTGCAGAGTTTGGAGTGCCCTATTTTTGCCATCCTATCGAAACACGCAAAGCTTATGCTCTTGTGAGAAGTTCGGAGGCTTTAGGAATATTTCTAGGGGTATTCTTAGGGGGTTATATGACCAATTTTTTGTATTTTAAATCAATTTTTATCAATGATATATTTTGCATGTTAGTTATCACATATTTGATATCTAGAAATAGTTCTTCTATTAAAAAAAAGTTAGAAAATTTCCAAAAAAAATTAGTAAATCCAATTAATCAGAGACAATTGAAATGGAATAAGAATTCAACAATAATAATTTTATCAATTTTATTGATAACTACCTCTTTAGCTTTGATTCAAGTAACTTTGCCTCTGGATCTTGTTAAAGGTGGAGTATATCGTAATGCATTAAGCAAAGAAATTATTAGTCTTATAATTTCTGTTCAGTTAATTTTATTGTTGTTTTTACAATGGCCTGTTGGTTCTTGGATATCTAAGAAAGAAAGATTATTTGGCTTGAAATTTAGTTTATTAAATTTCTCTTTAGCTTCATTTTTATTATTTATTTCAAGTTATTTGAATATCCCAGCTTTTTATTTAATTTCTTTTGCATTGATTCTAGTAAGTTTAGGGACTGCTTCATTTCTTCCAACATCAACAGATGTCGTTTTCAGAATAGCTCCTTCAAATAAAAAAGGTTTTGCACTTGCTCTACTATCACAATGTTTCGCTATGGGTTATTTTTTTGGACCATTTATTTCAGGTCGCATATTAGATCTATTTGGTTATGCTTCAATAATCTGGCTTTCAATTTCTTGTTGTTGCTTTATTGTATTTGCAATTCTATTTAAGAGATTATTTTAATTAATCTTTTCTAATTCAATAATTCTTCTCTCTCTTAGAAATAAGAAAAAAGGTGCTGAGAATGCGAAGGCTATAAGAAAAGTTCCAATGTACACAACCCACATATTCTTAATGTTTAGTTTTTTTGATTCATTTACTATCCATATAAAAATAGCGCTTGCACCTACTAATAAGTCTCTGGAAATTGACTGAGCTGCAGGGTTTGCATTCGCTAAAGAAATGAAGTTATTTATATCAAAGCTGTTTCCATATTCCCTAGCAAATTCGAAATTTGCCAACATTGGCAGGACAGCTCCTAAAATTGATAGAAAAAGGTAAAGATAAGATAGTATCTGTTTATTATCTTTTAAAATGTTAAATGAATTCACTTGTTAAAAATATTTCTTTTAATAATAGTATTTAAAAGCTTATGGCTGTTGAAAAGAAAAATAAATTTGAAGACTATGAATTTAAAAAAGGAAATTTAAATTTTGCAGTTGTTGGTCATGTTGAGTGGATAAATTTTTTAAAGGTTGATCAATTACCAAAACCCGGAGTCATTTCTCATTCTGAAAAGTCCCTTGAGTATCCAGCTGGTGGTGGATCTATTATCGCGAAAATACTTTCTGATTTAACTTTAAATCAAATTCATTTTTTTACATCATTAGGTAATGATGATTATGGTGATAAGTGTTTCAAGATTCTCTCAAATATGGGAATAAAGTTACATGTAGCTTGGCGTGATAAACCAACTAGAAGAGGATTTAGTTTAATTGACTCTAAAGGGGAAAGAGCAATTACAGTTATTGGAGAAAGGTTAGCTCCAACTCATAAAGACAAGTTAGAGTGGAATATTTTAAAAAAAATGGACGGAATTTTTATTACTGCATCTGATTCAGAGATTTTTAAAATGGCTAGATCAGCTCCAATACTGTGTACAACACCAAGGGTAGGATTAAATACAATTAATAAATCAAATGTTCTTTTAGATGGATTAATAGGAAGTAATCTTGATCCCGGAGAAGTTTTTTCTTTTTCTGAATTATCGTTAGAACCCAAATATACTATTAAAACCGAGGGAGAGAAGGGAGGTATAATATTTCCAGGAGGAAGATATAAGGCTCTTAAAAACAAAAAATTAAAGGTTGATTCTTATGGATGTGGCGATTCTTTTGCTGCTGGGATTCTTTATGGAATGGCATCTAAATGGGATATAGATAAAAGTTTAAATCTTGCTAAAGTAATGGGAAGAGACGCCAGTGAATTTTTTGGCCCATATGCAAATAGTGATGAAAAATAATTGATTTAAGACTTATATGAGCAATTTAGAGGATAAAAATAAAAATGTACTTGTAGAAAACATTATTGTTTTCTTTTTATTTACTGTTTTTTTAGTTTTTAAATCTTTAAAAACTTTATCTAAAATTTTTACCTATGGAATCATAAAAAAAGAAATATTAACAACTAAAAGTAACTTGGGCGTAGATATAAAAATAAAAATTAAGTAATGAATATATTTTTAGTTTTTCTAATTTTAGGAGTTATTTTTTTGGGCTACAAAAAAATAAATTCTAAAAAAACAAGGAACTTAAAATTAGATAAATTTAAAAATAAACTACAGAGCACACAAAAAAATATTGACAGAATTTTTTTAAGAGAGGAAGAAAAAACCTTTTCAAATCCTGATATAAATATTTATATTGGTGTTTATGAAAACGAAGAAAATATAAATAGAAAATCCAATATTCACAGAGCAAGACTTTCAAAATTTAAGAAATCCAAATTAAATGGCGAAATGATATTTCAAGATGATGAACAAAGAATTTATAAATTTAATAATGGTAAGAAAGTTTATTTATAATTCTATTTCTAACTACACTCGAGACTTTCTCTTGTTGAAACGCCTGTTGTTGGATTGATACCATCAGCAATTTCACAAAGATTTCTTTGGTCTTCGCTGTCAAGAATAGCGTAAGAAAAATCTGCTCCTTCTATTTGAGCTCCCGCAAAACTGCTACCTGAGGCGATCATATTTATTAAAACAGCATTTCTTAGATCTGTTTTTTGGAAATTAACTCGATCAGAAAGAGTATCGGTAAGGTCGATTCCATTTAAATTAGAACCTTTTAAATCAGATAGGGTTAAGGTTGTCCCATGTAAATCAACATCACTAAAATCTGCGTCTCTTGCAACTGCTCCAGCTATAGAAGACAAATGAAGATCCTCACCATGGAAATTAAATCCTGTAATATTTGATCTTACATAACTTGGTACTTCATCTCCTTCTCCTTTAACAGCAACATTCGCCCCAGCAAAAACTGGAGAGGATATCACTAATAAAGAAAAAGTTATGGTTAAAAAATATTTTAAAAACCTAAAAAATTTCATTTGAAAAATTTGATTCAATTTATTTTATAACAAATAGATAATTTTTTAAATCGTTAAATATATTTAGAATCCCTTTTTAAGATTATTTAACACTATAAATTTTAAATCTAGGCTCTAAATTAGTTATACAATCTAGAAGTTTTTTGTTATCTTTGCTATTGGTAACTTTGAATTCAGATTCAATTGTACCCCCTTCATCTCTAATGGCTTGATTTAAAACAATGGAACCGTTTTCATCAGATACCGATCTATGAAAAGTTCCTCTAGGTATCCTCAAAATATATCCACAAGATTCTAATCTAACTTTATAAAAAGGATAATCCCAACCAAAATTTACAAGAAAAAACGTTCTACCCCCAGAGATAGCTAATAGATTATCTTCTTGATTGTGGTGTATGTAAAATTGCCAATTATTAAAATCTTCATCATTTGGAGGACTAACTGCGGGACCACTGTGAATAACTAGATCTCTATAATTTGATTCATTAACACTAATATCAAAAAATCTGACATCTTTTGTATCGCGAAATTTTTCATAACTTATCAATTCAAACATTTTTGATTTGATAACTGGAATTTCTAAACTTGAGTTCAATTTTCTTTAAAGATTAAACAAATGAAAACAGATAAATATATCTAAGAACGTATCAATTAACACTAAAAAAGAAACATATTATTATTTATGTTTTTTTTAATTTAAAAGATTAAAAATTTAGTGTTTATTTAATTTCAAGAGGTTTGATTTCCCAGGATAAAGTATTTTCTAAATTATTTTTTCCTATAAAGTTTCCTGTAATTACTGAAGTTAAATTAGATTTTGAAGAGGATACCAATGTTAAATATCTATCATCTATTAATCCTTTTCCGCTTGGATCAAAACCTCTCCAACCAGCACCTGGAATATATAATTCAGCCCAAGCGTGTAAATCCAACTCAGTGGGTAACGGATCTTCAAAATGATAACCACTTACAAACCTGCTTGGGATACCTATAGACCTGCAAGCTTCAACCATCAGCATTGCTAAATCTCTGCATGAACCTATACGTTCTCTAAGTGTTCTGCTAGCTGGCCATGCTGGACCTGTATGTCTTTTGGTATATTTAACCCGATCTTGAATAATCTCTATTAACTGGTAGGTAAATGATAATGCGTTATTAATACTTCCTGCTAAGGCTTCTTGGGCAAGTTCTACAGCAGAGGGGTCGTGTTGTCCATTAGGCATCCATCCCTCTAATGCTCCCTGCAAATCTCTGTTAATAATACTTCTACAAAAAGGTAATGTTAAATCTCTATTTTTAACTCCATCAATAATGTTTGGATGTTTAATAGTTTCAACTTCACTAATTGATTCAATAATTAAATTATCTGTTAATCCATTGAATCTGATTCTATTAATCTCCTCTCCGCTGGCAGCAAGTAATGGATAAATAATTTCTGGTTCTGGGGTTATTTTTAATTCAAAATTCTTTAGCTTTTGGAATCCATTTGACCTTGGCTTTATACATAATCTATGCTCACCTAATTGAACAGGGTCTTCGTATTTATATTCAAGTTTGTGAATGTATTTAATTCTCATTAATAAACTTATTAATTAATAAAATATTTTTCTTGAATGAGATCATTTAATTTATTTAAATCCATTTGCAATGAATCGATTGCCTCATGTAAACCATCATTGATTATATCTTCAATTCTGATATAACTCCACTTTGCTTTAAGCAAACCTCTCATGCATTCTAATTCTGAAAGATTTTCAGTATTTGGAGAGGTATCTATTGTTTTAAGAGTATTGCTTATCCCATCAAGACAGTATCTTACTGATCTAGGGAAAATTGGATCAAGTAAAAGAAATCTCGCAACTGAATTAGGCTTTATAGAATTCTGCACTGCTTTCCTAAACATTTGATAAGCTCCAGCTGAACGTAAAAGTGCAATCCATTGCAGCTCATCAAGAACTCCTCCAAGTTCATCTAAGCTGGGTAGGAGTAAATAATATTTAACATCTAAAATTCTTGATGTTTTGTCAGCTCTTTCGATTAATCTACCAAGAATGCTGAATCTCCAGGCAAGATCTTTGCTTAGAGTCGCATCTGTAATTCCATAAAAAAGCTGACATTCCCTCCTTATTTCGCTTAATTGTTCTTGTCTTGGTTTATTCCATATTGCCTCTCCTTCTTGCATATTCCAATATAAAATATTAATCTGTTCCCACATTTCTGTGGTCATGACATCTCTGATTTGTCTTGCATTTTCTCTTGCCATTTGAATGCAAGAAATTATGCTATTTGGATTTAAACGATCTCTTATTAAAAAATTAATAACGTCATCAGGTTTTTGCTCTGGAAATCTTTTATCAAAAGATTCTCTGTCACTAGAAGCGTCAATTAACGGGAGCCAAGGTTCCGCACTTCCTGGCGGACAATCTAATGACATTGCTTCGCTTACTTCCACGAAACGAGATATGTTTTCCGCACGTTCTAAATAACGATTGATCCAATAAAGAGATTCTGCTACACGACTTAAAAGCATATTATTTACCTACAACCCATGTATCTTTGCATCCTCCACCTTGAGAAGAATTAACGACTAATGATCCTTTTTTTAATGCTACTCTCGTAAGCCCGCCTGGGCTAACCCATGTATCTTTTCCTCTTAAGATATATGGTCTTAAATCAACATGACATGGATAAAGTTCTCCTTCACATAACGATGGCACAGTAGATAATTCTAATGTTGGTTGTGCTATGAAATTTCTTGGATTATTTTTAATTTTATTAGCGAATTCTTCTATCTCACTCCTTGTTGAGTGAGGGCCAATTAACATTCCATAACCCCCAGCTTCTGAGACAGATTTCACAACAAGTTTTGATAAATTTTCTAGAACATATTCACGATCCTTTTGATAATGACAAATATACGTTTCTACATTTTTAATAATAATATCTTCATCAAGATAATATTTAATCATTTTGGGAACAAAAGAATAAATCATTTTGTCATCTGCTATTCCAGTACCAGGTGCATTTGCTAAAGCAACATGACCTGCCTTAAAAACATCAAGTAATCCGCTAACACCAAGGCAGGAATCTTTTCTGAATTTAAGAGGATCTAAGAAATCATCATCAATTCGCCTATAAATGACATCTACTCTTTTTAATCCAGAGGTAGTTTTTAAATATACATAATTATCATTACAAACTAAGTCATGACCCTGAACTAGTTGTATGCCCATTTCTTGAGCTAAATAACTATGTTCAAAATAAGCACTATTAAAAATTCCTGGAGTTAGTAGAACTATCTTGGGAGTGTCAGTCCAAACAGCTAGTTCTTGAAGGGTTTTTAAAAGATATGATGGATATTCATCAATTGGTTTAACTATTCTTCCTGAGAAAAGATTAGGGAAAATATTCTTCATGACTAATCTATTTTCTAAAAAATAAGCAACACCAGAAGGGCACCTTAAATTATCTTCTAAAACATGCCAATCTCCTTTTCTATCTCTTATTAAATCAAGTCCTGAAATTTGACACCATTTATTTAGTGGAGGTTTGAAACCTATCATCTGAGGTCTCCAACCTTCTGAACTCTCTATTAATTCTCTTGGAATTATTCCATCATTAATTATTTTTTGAGAATTATAAATATCATCTAGGAATAAATCAATTGCCTCAAGCCTTTGTTTTAGTCCTTTTTCTAAAGTTACCCAATCATCTTTACTAATTATTCTAGGAAGTGGATCAAAAGGTAATATTCTCTCAGTACCTTTTAAACCAGTATCATTTAATCTAAAAGTTGCACCATGTCTTAGTAATAATTTTTTTGCGGCAGAATGATTCCTGTTTAATTCCTCAAGTCCCATATTATCTAAGGAGGAAAGAAGTGGAATTAATATTTCTCTAGCAGAGTTAACATTATCCTTAAAGTATTCATCAAAACTATTTTTAGGCTGATAACTTGAAAACATATATTTCATCGTTTAGTAACTTTTACTTTAGCTTTATATCTTTATTCGTATTTATGGCTACCAAAAATAATATCTCTTAACGCGATCTATATCATTATTTTGATCATTGAAGTATATTTTCTAAAAATCTAAAGGTCATGAATTCTAGTAATTTGCAATTTGTTTTTTTTAGATATTTTGCAAGCTTTCTTTTTATCCTTTCTCACAGTTTGCTGGTTCTTGATCATCTACCAGTAGGGGCGGCACTTCATGGACTTGGAGAAGTTTTTATTGCGCCATGGGCTTTTAGGGAAAGAGCATGGGATCTTGTTGTAATTGCAGTTTTATTTTTCTTCTTCGATATCTGGGGACTGATAAACACTCCTTGGAATTAACTGATATTTTTTATTTAATAATTATGGGAAAATCATATTAAAAATGAAGTCTTATTTTTATCAAATTTATAAAATAATTTTTCTTTTATTACTTTCGAGTATTTCAAATTTATACGCACATAACTTATTTAATGGTGGTTGCAAAGAACATTGTGGGCAGAAAGTTAAAGTAACAAGTAATAAAAACAAATTAAAAAATATTGATTATCAAATAAATATTGAGAGCAAAAATTCTTGTTTAAATAAATCACTATGTAGAGGTTGACCTCTCGAGATTTTTTAAATTGTTTTATGAAAGTGTTTCTTTGGTAATTATCATTAAACTACTATTTGCTTGATAATTTTTATTAGGAGGATTTATTTGATTTTTAATTAAAAAAATAAAAGTATATATCAACGGTAGAAGTAATGATGACGCTGCAACTAAAGCAATTATCTGGTTCAACCTAATAAATGGTTTTTTTATAAGTTCTTCTCCGCACAAGCCACAAAACAAAGCACCTTTGGAGGATTGTTTTTGAAATTGATATTTATGATTGCAATATGGGCAATAATATCGAACCATTTTGTAATTTTATTGTTTTAATCATTATCTATAAAACTGGAAGAAAGTCATCTTAATAAAAAAAAGAGGGCTCATTTAAGCCCTCTTTTATCTCTTACTTATATTTTTTACTGAAGTTAATAACGCACCTAAATCATGGATCCTTGTTGCTAACTTCTATTAAGCTAATGCTCACCAAAATTAACTAATTGTCTTTAACTGGGGCAAAAACTCTAGAATTAAGCTTGTTTCTTAAAGGGCACCTAAACGATGCAGAAGAAGGAAGCTTAGACATTAATAAAAAATAATTGGAGCAGTTAATTAAATTAGTTCGGTTTATTCCGAAATTTCAGGCAGGCTATCGATCATTTTGAAAGACCTCCTAGAACTCAACAATATAAAATTAGGAAAATATTTCTCTAAAGACAATCCGTTTTTATACGCATTGCTTTTTAATTAAAAATGTCCGAGAGTAGTAATCAATCGCGCAAATTTTTTTGAAATATTTTTAGTAAGTTTTGCTTATTTCTTTTGATATTTAATTCGACTATCTTAATTTTAAGTAATTGAGGAACTCATTTATGAAGCAGTCGAAAGAAGTTAGTAATACTGATAAACCTAATCCTATAGACGAATATTTTCAATGTCTCTCATATTGCGATATTCACCCAAAAGGAATAGATAATGACTGTGAGGTCATTTGTATGGAAAGACATTTAAAAGCTAACTATTGGTAATTATAAATTTCTACTTTTTACTTAAATCCCTTTGAAAAAAGGTTTGTACGAACTTTAAATTTCCATACATTTACAACACCTTTTGCATTAACTGCTGCAAGTGCACAATCATCAGGTCTCCAGGATATTGCCCCTACTAAATCTCCAGCGAATGCAGCCCCAACTGGATCTCCATTGCCATCATTCTTTAGGAAACTTGCGACAACAGAACCATCCCTAGATCCTGAGGCTACGAGCATACCTTTATTTGAAAAGGCTAGGCTTGAAATGGGCTCTGTATGGTGACATAGCTCTCCTGGCATAGTCCCTTCTGGACCATTTCCTATAAAGCTCCAAACTGTAATTCTTTCACTGCCACTTGTTGCTAATAATTTTCCGCTGTCATCAAAAGAAAGATGACTTGGTTTACCAGGGTATCCAGTCATTTCAGCATCCATTCCTGTTGATCTTCTCCAAAAATGAACTGAATTGTCTTGACTCCCACAGGCGACTATATCTCCATCAGGGCTTAATTCCATAGATACCAATGATCCTTGCCATTCGAGTTTTTGATTCGTTTTATTATTAACTATGTCAAAGAATGTCACTCTTCCATAGCAAGCAGTTGCGAGCTCATTTTTATTTGACCACGTTATTGCACTTACTGTGCTTGGATGGTCTTCTGAGATCCATTTCTCTTCTCCAATTTCATTAAAAACATATACTTTTTTTGAGGAAGCTATCGCCAGAAATAAACCGTCATTAGACCACTTGAGATGCTCTACCCACCCCTTGCCAAGATCAAGTGTTTTAATTACTTTACCTTCGTGGCAATTGCAAATTTGAACATTTCCATCTTGACCTGATGTTGCAAAAATTTCACCCTCTGGATGAATTGCCATCGCTAGTAGACCACCAGAGTGAGTATTTTCTTTTTCCCAAATAATTTTTCCAGTATCTCCTTCGAATGCAAAAATACCACCTGCTACGTCGCCAACAATAAATTGTTTCCCTTTAAGAGCCCAGCCACATGCTATGGCATAATCGCTAACTTCAGCTGTCCATCCCTCGTGGAACATGCCTCTTGGGCTAAATGGTTCTATATCAGGCATTTATCAAAGCCTTCTTGCATCTCTTTTTCATTTAGATTTCTACCTATAAAAACAAGTTGATTTCTACGAGGTTCGTTACCCCATTCTTTATCAGGTTGTGCAGTAAATAACATGTGTACTCCTTGGAAAACTATTCGCCTTGGGTTCCCTGAGTAACTTATGAAACCTTTAGTTCTGAATATATCCACCCCTTTTTCTGAGAGAAGCCTTCCCATCCAAGTATTTAGTTTTTCTGGGTCAACATCTCCAAAACGCTCTATAGCAATTGAGCCGACTTCATCATCATGCTCATGCTCTGCTTGCCAGAACCTTTCAGTATTAAATGGAATCTCTTTATTTTCGTCACTTTTAATGACTTTCATATTGAATTCTTCAGCAGTGTGCTGTGTGAACAAACCTATTTTTGTTGGTTTTTCTATGTTTAGGATGAAGGATTTACTTCCTTTATCCTCCAATTTGAGATTTATATGTTCTCCATATGGGATAGTATTTCCAGGCTCTAAACTATTAGCTTTTTCTGCATAAAGTCTTACGGAGGATTCAGCACCATTTTTAAGTTCCTCCTCATTCTCACCTTGGTTAACGAGGGCTACTAGGGACATTTCTGGATCGGGTCCTTCTTCTAGAATTAATTCATATTTACCTGTATCAAGATCGTAAACACCTGTCCATTCAAAAGGATATTCTGGTTCAAGGAATGTTGGCCTGCGTTTAAGGATCTGATCAAGATCAAATGCACTTAGATTTAAGACTGTTTCGATGGGTACTTTTGCATTTTCGGCTCTAATAATTCGAGTCATTCGGTTCATATCTCTTAATCTCGATTCAAGAGTATCTAGTGCATCATCAGAGACTAAATCAGTTTTATTAAGGACAAGAACATCTGCAAATGCCACTTGTTCTGAACTTTCATCACTCCTGCCGAGCTGTTGATCAATATGAGCAGCATCAACTAAAGTCACAATTCCATCAAGAGTAAATTCAGAACTAATCTCTTCATCCATGAAAAATGTCTGAGCAACTGGACCTGGATCTGCTAATCCTGTCGTTTCTACTAAAACATAGTCAAACTTATCTCTTCTTTTCATAAGGTTGCCAAGGACTCTTATTAAATCACCGCGAACAGTACAACAAATGCACCCGTTTGACATTTCAAACACTTCTTCATCGGCATTAATTACAAGACCTTGATCTATACCTACTTCACCGTATTCATTCTCAATTACGGCTATTCTTTTTCCGTGCTCTTCACTTAGTATTCTATTAAGCAAAGTAGTCTTCCCTGATCCTAAGAATCCAGTAAGTATGGTTACAGGAACCTTTTCCTTAATACTCATTTCTCTCTGTTTTTAAAATGTAATGCTAACCATCAATATAATAATCAAAAAATCGAAATGAAGACCGTTTTTATCTATAAAATTTTATTGATTAAGTGATCCCCAGTTACTTGCTAAATCAAAACCTGTTGTCTCATCACATGAGCCACCAAGCTCATTGACGATAGTGCACGTGTTATGAACTGCCACAGTGATAGTGTTTCCTTCCATCATTAGTCCATCGACAAAAATTTGATTAGAAGAAAGTGGGATAGAACTTTGCTTGCTTAAATTATTGACTAATTTTGAAGCAGGTTCTTGCTCCTTAAATATGACTTTGACATTTTCTTCCTTTAACTCATTTAAAACTTTTGATATGTTCTGAGGCCTCAGGCTAGATGAATGACCAAAGAAATCTAATAAACTTATCGTTTCAAAACCAAATGCATCGCCATAGTAATCCATAGCTTTGTGTTTTGAGACAATTACACGATTTGAAGAAGGGATAGTAGATACTTGTTTAACAATCCATTTATCAAGATCTTCTAGTGTTTTATCAAAAGTTTTGAATTTATTGGAGATAGCTTTACGCAGTTTTCTTTCAGGCACATCTTTTTTAAGACTTTTTGATACGACTTCACCCATTTTGATGATGTTATGAGGATCATGCCAGACATGTGGATCCACTCCTCCGTGATCATGATGGTCGTGGTCATCATGGTCGTCATGTTTCTTTGCTGAGTGTCCATGATCGTCGTGGTCATCATGGTCGTCATGTTTCTTTGCTGAGTGTCCATGATCGTCGTGGTCATCATGGTCGTCATGCTTCTTTGCTGAGTGTCCATGATCGTCGTGGTCATCATGGTCACTATGATCGTCAATATCAATTGCGCTTACGCCTAAAACAACAGTGCTATTTCTCTTCACCCAATTCTTCATTGCGGGTGTCATTTCTGTCCCTAAAGTAAAAACTTTATCTGCCTTTTTTAATAATCTTGCCTGTTTTGGAGAAATTTTTAAATCATGAACATCTTGTTTTCTATCTACTAGACATATAACTTCATCGGAAGGGAGTGCTATAGATTTAACGATATCGCAGGTAAGAGGCTCAACTGCTACATAGTTTTTACTTTCAGCAAAGGCACCGTTTGTAGTTATTGAGAATAATGCCGCACTAGCGATAAGTGAATTTCGGATAGATACTTTTTTATGAGATATATAGCTTGAAAAAATTCTCTTAAAAATTGACATAAAAAAATGATAGATATTTTAAAATGATAATCATTTTCATTTTTATATGCAAGTTTAGGTATAAAATGTTTTTAAAGTAAATTATTTTCCATAATTAAAATATTATGGGGTTGTAAGTTCACGCATTAATGTCACTACTAGTAGCTGAAAATTTATCTTATTCGTATGCAAAAAATGTAAGCCCGGCTATAAGTAAAGTTTCCATAACAGTTGAACCGGGTACATTAACTGCTCTAGTAGGACCAAACGGAGCTGGCAAATCTACTCTTTTAAGGATATTGCAGGGACAATGTATTCCTGATAATGGCCAGATAACAATTGACGGGGAGAAGTTAATCAGACAAAGATCTCAGGTGGCACTCATGCCACAAAGAAGCTCTATGAATTGGAAATTTCCAATAACTGTAGAAAAACTAGTTTCATTAGGACGAATAAAATACACAAAATCAAAAAGTAGTAGTCCTTTTCAAATAAAAGCTCTTCTTGCCAACCCTAATGCATGGATTAATAAATGCTGTGAATTGGAGGCCACAATGCAAAGAGTCGGCATTGCAAATATTGCTAAAAGAAGGCTTGATTCTTTATCTGGTGGACAACAACAAAGAGCTTTATTAGCCAAAACATTAATGTCTCCAGCAAAAATTTTCCTTCTTGATGAACCTTGTGCAGCTTTAGATCCACCTGCAAAGGAGGATTTTCTAAAAATTGTTCGTCAACTTGCTGATGCTGGTCTTTCTTTAATGGTGAGTAGTCATGATTGGGGTACCTCGTTAAATAGTTATGATCAAGTTATTGTTTTGGATAAAGCTGTATTGGCCTGTGGAAGCCCTGATTCCATAAAGGATAAATTAGCGGATATAAATATCAGCTCAATTGAGGATAATAATTGTTGTGATTAAAAAAATATTTAGTTTTAACTTTGTGCTTGATAGCAGTTCTGGCAAAGTCCGAAATACTCCAGGGTATGAAACAACAATTGGAATTTCTTTGGATTTGTTTTGGGTGTATGAATATCTTTTACAGGGCACCCTTCCATTTTTGAGGTCTCACCACATTGAACACATGTCAAATGATGAATGTCTCTATCTACGGGAGTGTAAAGAACCTCTCCTGTTGGGAGATGTCTAGAACGTATTAAACCATGCTTTATAAGAACTTGAAGATTCCTGTATACAGTTGTCAGTCCCATAGCTTTTCCGCTTTCAATCAATTGTCTATGCAACTCTTGACCGCTCAGTTCATCTTCACATTTATTAAGTTCTTCAAGAAGTTGTTCTTGTCTTTTGGTAATGTCAGGCTTAGTTACCATTGTTTCCGAAATCTTTTTTTGTCCCGTATTTTTGATCATACCGAATCAATAGATTAATGTCTTTTATTAATAGCAGTTGGTGGCTTGTTCCTTTAATAATAACTATTTTTTCAGGAATTCTTTGTCCAGCTATGGGAACTGTATTAATAACACATAGGAGATTACTTCAAGTAAATTTAATCTCTCACTGCGTTTTGCCAGGACTTGCTTTAGCCTTAGCGCTTGGAATTCATCCTTCAATTGGTGGGGTTATCAGTGGTCTTTTAGGTTCTGTAATTGCGGAAAGTTTAACTAATAAAAAGAGTGAAAACTACGAAGCAATAATGAACACAATATTAGCCGGAATGCTTGGATTTGGAGTCCTTATAATCCCTTTACTTGGAATAAGGATCGATTTGGAGGCAGTATTATTTGGCGATTTATTGACAGCAAATTTTGGAGATTTACTTAGAACAATAATTGCTTTTTTAGTATTTATACTTTTAATGACTTTTGGATATGAAAAGTTTGTTTATGTGGGAATGGATCCAGAAGGCGCATCCGCGAGTGGTATAAACGTTTCTTTATTAAATCTTGCTTTGAGTTTTACAACGGCATTAGTAATTGTTAGTTCAATGTCTGCGGTGGGAGTAATTCTTGTTATTGCTCTTCTTTCTACGCCAACTTTGTTAGGTCTAAATAAGGCTCATAGTTTAAGAATTGCAATGATGAGGTCTTCATTTTTTGGATTATGCATCTCACTTCTTGGATTTATTCTCTCTATAGTCTTTAATCTTTCGCCTGGGCCTGCAATTAGTGTTATTTGTGTCGCATCTCTTTTGATTCCTAAGCTTCGCAAATAATTAAATCTTAAATGTCCAATCAGAATTTAATGCTTGAGCTTCTGGATTGTTTTTTAAAGCTACTTCCATAGCTTCTTTTTTATTATTAGCTATAACAACTTCATCGAATTCCTTTCCATTTTTTTTGAGACTTACTTTGAAACGCATAAAAATTATTTAATTAATCAAAAGTTAACCACTAAGCAACTAGATTTAAATACTTTTAAAAGTTAATTGATGAAATAGAAACTTTAGTTATTCTGAAGTTTTTCTACTACAGATTCTTTCTCAATCTTAGCTACATCCTGTAATCCATTAGCATCAAACCAAGGAGCGTTTTCCCAATTAAATCCTTCCCCAAAAGTATTATCGGGAGCAGCTACGTACCAGTGACATGAAGAATCGGGAACATCTACAGCACATTTTGACCAGTCAGCTTCCCATTGTGGAACTTGTACCCACATTACAGATGCTAATAAAAAAGAAAAAATAATATTCATAATTATCGGTTAGCAAAATTTTGAAAGATTTTTTTCACATTCTTTCTTTCTTTTCTTCCAATAATTTTCAAGTATTTGATATTTATGCTTATTTTTAAATTGACTTAAATGAATATTCTTCTGATTAAGAACTGAAGTGTTTTTGATTCTCATGACTCAAGCTGTCAATTTCTATCATATTTAAGACACTTTATAGATTTTTTGAAGTGAATTTATACTTAATTTTTGTCCTGCCTTTTTGTAGGTAAGTATTTTTCGGGATTATTTTCAATATAAGTAAGCGAATATTTGACAACACCCACTATTACTGAAAAAAGAGTAATTGACGAAATAATAAAAATGATTTTTTTGTAAATGATTTTCATGAATTTTTTATGTTTTTGATTATTTTTTTCATCAACGTCCAATTTTTCTGAAAGATTTAAATAATTAGTAATTTATACTGTAGCCTTTTAAATTACCTACGGAGTAGATTAAATAAATCAGAAACTCCTCACACACTTTTTTCTGATAACTTTAAAAGTACTCGGCCGCAAAGTTTGAGTACTTTTTGTATTTTTTTGAGATGTGACAGTTAAAATAGAGGTCTATCAAGCATTACATATTTTGAATTTAAGTGTGATATTAAATTTGTGTGTAGGAGGAATTGATTTATTTCAGTGGAAACAAGGAAACACTTGATATAAATCAATTTTAAAGGATCTCTCTTTGAGGGATCTTTTTTTTTGGGATTATTAGAAATAAATATTAAATTCTGAATATAAAAACAAAAATTCTTTCTTCCAAAATAATTAGGTGGTCATTACAAATTAGTCATTTAATTCGTTAGATTATAAGCCGTTAAATTCTTCTGTTAATGCAAATACTTTTTTTAACAATTTTAATTTGTTCGAGCTTTTTATTCCCTTCTTCATCATTTGCCTCACATATAGAACTAAAACCTTGTGTAGAGATTGCTCATTGTGTACGAGAAGAATGGGAGGTTAATAATATTGTGAAACCTTTTGAAGAGATTAAAACATTTATCGAAAACACTCCAAGAACTGAGATTGTAGAAATAGATGGCGATTATCTTCATGCTGAGGCAACCAGTAAATGGATGAAGTATGTAGACGACTTAGAAGTATCCTTTCTACCTGAATCAAACATCTTATCAATAAGATCAGAATCAAGAGTTGGAGAAAGTGATTTGGGAGTGAATCAAAAAAGAGTTGATTTACTAAAATCTAAAATGTTTTAAGATTAAAAGTAAAAAAAAATAATTTATTTTTATTGTTTTTTGTATAACTTTTCCATTTTTAAAAAAAATTAGCAGATAAAAAAGTCATAATTGTCATCATGCCTTGATAATGGCAAATTTATTAGATTTTCTCTGAAAAGATGATCATAAATTTTATATATTTATTGTTATCTAGTTTTGTTTTTTTCTGGTTTTATAGAAATATTAAAAAAAATGGGGTTAAATGGATAATCAAAGGTCTTTTACAAATTGGAATATTAGTATTATTCATTGGAGGGTTTTTCAAAATATTTTTCACCTTACCCCCTAATTTATTTATAAAAATATTTTTTCTTATTATTTATGCTTGGTGCACTGTTGGAATAAATGTAAATTTCATGATCCCTTTGATTAGTTTGATTGACCAAAAAATAGTGAAAAAATAAAACTAAAATATGCCTTAATTCTCAGTACAAAATAAATCTATTTCCTTAATCTGCAATATTAAAATTTATAGAATTTATTTTTTTCCTTTTGAAAGTCTTTTTCTTGTATACCTAGTCTTTAATGCCAAGTCTGTCATTACATATATTCCAAATAAAAGAATGATTATTCCAATAAAGTATTTCATTATTTTTTATGTAATTACTATGTTTGAGATTTATTCATGATGCCAACTAATTTTAATATCTATTTCTTGAGATAAATTTCTTGTAACTGGACATTCTTTGGAAGCTTTTTTCAAAAAATCAATAGTTTCATTAGAAGTGCTCTCTGGTATGAAAATATCTATTATTAGTTCTTTTATCTTCCTTTCGCTATTTTGTGTCATTACTTTTTCAATATTTAAATATATACCTTTCAAATCAAATCCTTTCGATTTGGCTTTAATTGCCATGATGGTTAGCAGACAAGTCCCTAGAGATGTTGCTAATAAATCAGTTGGGGAAAAACTTTCACCTTTACCGCAGTGATCTAAGGGTGCATCAGTTCTAATAAGACTTCCAGATTGTAGATGAATAGCCTCACAGTTTAAATTTCCTAAATAAGAACATTTAACTTTAGTCATTTTAAAAAAATTAAATTAGGAAAATATTATTAATAAAAAATTATGGAACATAACAAGATTATTGATGAGAAAATTTTTTTGCATATTAGTGGAGTATCAGAGAAATTCATCATTCAAGTTTTGAAATCAGTTTTTATATCCATATTCCTCTAAGAAATACTCAATTAATTCAATTGATTTATTAAGAGTTCTTTTATTTTTATTTTCTAGATCGAAACATTCATTTAAAACAAGTACTAGATTCATTTAAGAATGATTCTTCTTTATTTTTTATATCTTTAACTTGATTTATATAAATTAATTTTTTTAATCCCAATTAGGGAAAATATGATTATTGATATTGTAAAAATTGCTATTTTTAATTTTTTCATACAATTAGTTATTACAAATATTTTAATTTACTTAATATCTAAAAACTTTAGATAGCTTATAGAACTAAGTAATTACATATGTAGCTGCTGTTATTGCTATGGCAGTAATTGAAATGAAGATGTATGGAACAAACTTAAGAGGAATATATAGATTATTTTTAGACATAACTAGAAACTTTATACAAATAATTACATTCCCTTTAAACTTTATAAGTCTTCAAATATACAAATTAATTTTCTTTGTATAAATTCAATCCTTTTAAAGATTAACAAATTTATATTCATTGAATTTTCATTAAATAAAGTATCTCTAAATCTTGTCTTGAGTCCGATATTTTTCTTTTTAAAAAGATTAATTCTTCTTGGCTCATTTTTGATTCTTTTATCATCAATTCTGCTTGTTCAATAGCATGTTCTATATTTCTAATTTTAATATCTCTTATTGAGGGATCATCTTTACATGCTTTTTTAGTATTTGCATCTAACATATGTACGAAAATATCACCTTGAATATAATCTAATTTAAAACTTCATTATTCTACAACCGCAAATTTAATTAAAATAAATTATTATCGATATAAGAACTTTAACCTTAGCTAACCCCCTCTCTTCAATTGATCGAGTGGGTTTTTTTTATGGTGTAATATACTTCTAGCATTTACTATTAATTTGGAAGATTCAAAACTTAATCCTGAGGAAAATAATTCAATAGAATCGTCCCCCAATTTGAATGAAGACAATAAAGATCTTAATGAGGGGAATAAAAAAGAAGAAAACGTTAAAGCATTTACAGAATTTCTAGAGAAAGCAAGTAATCAAGATTCTTCAGAAGAAAAAGTAAAACTTGATTCTGAGCAACAAAAACTAAAAATTGACAAATCACTTTTTAAAAGATTTCTTAATAATGGATTTGATGGCATTTCAACTAATCCAAACTATAAAATGTTGGCATTATTAATAGTCCTTTTAATTAATCTGTCTCTATTTTTTGTAATTGGCAATATGGGTAAAGCGTTTTTAAGAAATGCAGGAATTATGGGTTAAAAATAATTTATTTCTTTTTGGATATTCATCTTTACAATTTTGATTCTTCAAATGAAACTGTGATATTTTCTTGTCAAATTAATATTTAAAAAAAATTTGGATAATAAAGAGCCAGAAAATCCAGTAGTTTATCTTTCTAATTTAGTCAAAAAATTAGATGTAAAAAACAGAAATGGTTTAGTAGCCTTAGCAATAGTAAACCTTTTAGTGATTCTTTTATTTAAATTTTATTTGAAAGGATCAGGATTATTATCTTGAATTTAACTGCTGGTAGTATTACTCAGCATTCTCAAATTGTTTTGCTAGTCTAAATGCTTTCTTAATTATTAGAAAGCCACCATATGCTCCTGCCAGTAAAGGTAATACTATTAGAGGGTTAGGGGAATAATTTGAATAATTTTTCACACCCTCAACATATTCATAACCTGAACATTTAAGAAATATAAAGCTAAAAAATGTGATACTCCAACCAATGATTGATAAAAAGCCACCTTTTTTATCTCCTTCGTAGAATCTGTCTAGACCTAAGCCCCAACCTCCTATTAAGAATATTCCTTTAACAACTGAATTTTTTTCTTGATTTCTAAGCATAATAAAAAATGTTCATTTTGAACATAACCTATTTGTATTTAAGATGTGAGATGTTTTTATTAATTAATTTTTAAAATAAATCTTTAATGGTTTTTTCCATAAATTACAAAATTATTATTCAGTGTTTTATTTAATTATTAGAGATTTTATTTGAATTCAACAAGGAAATTGAAGGCCTTATATAAATAAAAATAGACCCATACATATCCTGCATAATTCTCATTTCATCGTCTAAATATACAATTGAAACCTGGCAATTTGGCGATTCTTTATTCCAAGGTAACTTATTCCATACCTCTTTAACTGGATACCATCTATCCATAAGTAATTCACTAAATAATGGAATCTTATTAAGTCCATCAACTTTGGAAACTTTTGTCTTTTGTAAGTTCATATCAAGTAAATTATTTCTTAAAACTAAATCACTTGCTAGGGTTATTACTCTTCCACCAAAAGTAGGCAATAGTTTGAACCAACCCAAGATAGGAATTGTTGTGAGCCCAAATATTGTAGTGTCAAAAGTAGATATAAATTCTTTTTTTTCAAAGTCAATCTTTTGAGCAATTCTCCCAATAGTTGATATGCCAAAGGATCCTACTTGCAATTGATGTAATTTAAAAAAAAGATTACTTTTAAATTTATCATTTAATGCCTTTTCAATAGCAAGGAAGAAAGGAGAACTTCGAAATAATTCAACATTAGAAAAAATCAATTCCCACTCTCCAGACAATAATTCTTCTGACATTTCAAAACTAAAGTCCTTAAGAGCATCAATCAATTTATCCATTTCATTAGCTTTTTCCTCATACATAGGAGAAATTAATTTATTTAATCTTTGCCCTCTATCTGTAACAGCAGCTATTTTATATATATTTGACTTTATCTCTCCAATTTCTTTCATAACTCCAATACAAGAAATACTAATTAATCTTAGGAATTTAATTTGAAGTTGATGGCAATTTTAATAATGCTGGTAATAAAATCAATTAATATTCTCCCCACCTTTTACCAATATCAAAACCCCATTCAGTGGTTAATTTAATTACTTCATCATGATTCTTGCATTTTGAAAGGGATAACTTTTTACTAGGATTATTTTTTATTAGCTCAGCAATTTGATTAAGTTGCTCTATTTTTTTTAGAAAATTACTTAGATCTATATCTGACATTTATCTAGGAAGTAAATTTTTGATCATAAGTAAATATGTAATAAAGAACCCAGGCAACACCAATAATAAGAATTGCAATCATTATATTTACTGACCAAACTACTTCTATCATGTAATTTTTTTATCTATTTTTAATATATCCAAAATTTAAATTAAATTAACCGTTAATAATTTAAATCAAGAACAATACACTACTTTTTCTAAGTGTATAAAATAGTCTTAAACAGTTTAAAAATTATGGGAGAAGCTAAGAGAAGGGAAGAGTTAGGCTTACCACCTAGAGAAAAGAAAAAGGAAAAACAAACATCGAAAAATCAACTAAACAAAATTTTAAATAAATATCCTTATTTACCTTTCATTTTAGGTTTTTCATTACTAGCAATATTAATTATCGATTTAGTTAATTACTACAAATAGATATAAAAAGGGGATACTTTTAGCAGAAGAGAAGATTATCTTCGCAATTGCGAAATTATTTTTCCATAATAAAAATAAAACTTATGAAACCGATTAACACCTCATGTGCCTTAATTTTAGGAGTACTAGCTTTGTTTTCAACATCTAATGCAAATGCAGGTGGCTGCAGTTCTCATACTGAGAAGAAGTCAGAAATTGAATGCTTGTCTGATGATAAAAAATGTATAGAAGCGAAAGAAAAAGATTTACTATACAAAGTTGAGGCCTAAATGTTTGATAATCTTGGAACTGCTCTAGTACAGGCATTAGGCTTCTTTGCTGTTTTTGGTTTTTTTGTATATCAAACTATATTCGCAGATAGTAAACCCAAAAATTCAAAACCAAATCCTAAAAAAACAAAGATTTCCGATACAAAAGAATCAATTAAGAAAGAACCTAAAAAAGGCTTATTTAACAAAAAATCAAAACCTGTTGAAGAGAATTTACCAGTCCAAAAAAAGGGATTTTTTGGGAGAAAAAAAGAAGTTATTAAAGAAGAGATTAAACCTAAGAAAAAAGGTTGGTTTAAATAGGTAAAGGAACTTAAACTCTTTTTTGATATCTTTTATACAAAAACTTTTTTAAGTAACTTTATAATTTTTAATAAGATAAAATCCAAAATGAACCACAGAGAAATCACAAAAAAATATAGCGAATTACTTAATAAGGCTGAGTTTGCTACTGGCCGTAAGGAAGTTGTAGGTCTTTTAAAAAAAGCTGCTAAGTTGAAATCTCAGATTGAAAATTAATTATTAGATCTTAAAATTAGTTTAATTCTAAATGTAAAAAATTTTTTTAAATGAGTTTTTACATGAGATAATCTGCATAGATTATTTTTCTTATGAATAAAAAAGGTTATACAACCGAAAGCGGTGGTAGGCAAAATGGTTTTGCAATTGAACCAGAAATTAACCCCATATCAGAAGGCGAATCAAAGAAATCCATATTTTTATTTATTGGAATATTATTACCTTTTCTTATAGGCGGTTTTTATTATTTAAGGACTCTGGATATATTCTGATACTTTATAAGCCATTTTTAGCAATATATTCTTCTGAACTAACTATATCTTGCATTAAGCTATCTGATGAAGGATTAAATCCATTTTGCTCTAAAAAAGACTTAACCTTTTCAAATTTTTGCTGAATTTTTTTTGTATATGGGGTTGTCATCAAATAATCATCTTTTTCTGTTGAATAGTTCATTTGATTAACGAATTACTTTTACAATTAAATTTTGCAAAAAATGCTCTTGCTAATGAAGTTATAAATATTACATAAATAATTTAATAGTAATAAATACTTATAAATTGTTTGTGCGAGATCGCTATTGGTTGATTTTTTAAAGAGTACTTATAGTAACTAGTTCCATTAAATCTCTGGACTGCAGATATTTTTGAAATACTTCAGAATAAAATGCTTTTTTAGCAGCAAATTTTGATTCGAATTCTATTACTAATCCAAGCTGCCCTCCGTCCCATTCATTTGAGGTTGATTCTTGTATCAAATCTCTTTTTACTATTACTCCTCCTACAGATTTAATCCAAGGTAATACTGTCCTTATATATTCCAGAAATAAATCAGCATTCGGAATTGAAATTTTCTTTAGCCAATAGCTCTTTGTCATCAAATCAACATATTCTGGGTAGAATATAGCACATTGAGGTAAGTATTTATCCTTATCTATATACTCAGCGTTTATTAAATGGAATCCGAAAATGATTTATTAAATTTACTTCTTAAATCTCCAAATTCAGAGAATATACAGACTATTGCCGAACAACTTGAAATTAATCATAATTTTTCCTTTAGCAATGATAGAAATGATTTACAGGGTGTTTGGGAGCTTAGGTGGAGTAGTTCTAATAGTCCCTTTTTAAAATATTCTCCTTTTATTGATAATCTTCAAATTCTTGATCCCTCCAATTTAACTGGTCTTAATTTACTTAAACCTAGAGGAATAAAATCAATTATTGGCACTGGTATTTTATTAAGACTAAATTACATAAATGAAAAAAAAATTGGGGTCAAATTTACACATGTTGGTGTTATAGGTCCTAAATTCGGTAGAAAAAATATAAAATCTATGAAAGAAATAAATAATGAACAATTAGGGTGGTTAGAGATAACTTATTTAAGTAATAAGCTTAGAATCTGTAGAGGCGATAAAGGAACTTTATTTGTTTTAAGAAAAATAAATTCACCGACTTTATCCAAGAATTTTAAGGAATTTATTAAAATCTATTAAAAATATAAATTAATTTTTTATCCAAATAGACTTTAATACGAAATAAATTGGCAAATATTTAAAAGATTCTTTAGGTATTTCATAAGTTATGAATTTTAGTGCTTCTTCTAACCAGTAACCAATATCAAATCCTAAAAGAACTTTTTCTACAACAAACCAAAATTCTTTATCAAATATAAATCTGAAGTTTAAGTAAATATATTCCCAATGAAAGGTATTCCAATATTGGGTTAAAAATGAGGATAAAATAAGCCAAAGTGATATAAATATAAAACTTTTAAGAAATTTATAAAATTTTTTCATATACCAGCAACGGTCTTATTGAATTTCAAATATCCCTTATTATTATTAGGATCAAATTTTATTTCCATGAAATATATCCAAAAAGATATAAAAATATTGAGAAAATAGTAAATTTCTGTGGAATTAAAAATCTATTCTTCTTTTTTTAGATTCTGTGCCTTTAGATTTTTATTCTTAAGAAAAAATCCTAAAAACAGAAAAGCAAAATATATTAGTAAACTTATGGCAAAAATTAAAACTATCTTTGAAATATCCATAAATGATTTTTTAACATAACTTACAGCATTTTTTGCAAAATTTTATCTATGGTAATGATTTTTTATTTATCACGATAACGAGCTTCAATTATTAAGCTAATAATATTATTTAAATCATATGCAAGTAGCTTTTGCCTGGAGCCTTTGTTTATCAGTTGGTGTTGTTTTATTATCAATTATTCCATTAACTATAGGACGAGTTAAAGCGGGATATTCTGTTGAAAATATGTCTGCTCCAAGGGCTTTATTCGATGAATTACCTTCTTTTGGAAAACGAGCAGTTTGGTGTCATCAAAATTGTTGGGAAAGTATTTCCCTACATGCACCGGCTTGTCTTTTTTGTTTGATTACTTTAACTGACTCTAATATTGCAATAATTGCAGCATTGATTCATCCTGTTTTTCGTTTTTTATATATTGGTGCATATGTATTTAATATCCCAACAGCTAGAGGTTTAATGTGGGCCTCAGGAATTTTTACAACACTTTTGCTTTACAAAGAAGGCTTAACACAATTGATATAAACTATTTAAACAATAAACTTTTCTAAATCTTTTAATTGATATTCATTGATTAATTCCACTTTATTTGATTTTGCTAGTTGATGAGCAGACTTTGTAAAGCCAGATTTTGAGACTATTATTGCATGTGTACCTTTCCAAAATAATTTGCCAGCTGAAATCTCCTGAACTGCTTTATTTCCAATGGCTTTTTCATGATCTTTGCATTGTATACATATTCTCAAATCACTTATTGACGCAATTAAGTCAACCCCTTGATCTCCTGTATTAGGGGTTTCTTTTACTTCCCAGCCATTTTGTTTGAGAATTTCCATACAATGATTTTCAAATCTAATACCTTTTTTGTAGTTTCCCTTGTTTTTACTTGAGTAGTTTTTTTCTATTAGGTTTAAGCATGATTTCTCTATTTGACTTGCTATGAAAACAAACCAATCTTCAGTCTCGAGCTTTCTAATAGATCCAACTATCTCATCATCAATAGTAGGATTTTCATTACAATACGATTTCCACTTTTCGAAAAATAATTCAATACTTCCAAATTTTTTTAAAATTACTTTTTCCCAGAAGTATGGTATGCCCTCTTTAAATCGCTTAGATCCATTAAATATATTTTTCTCGATGGCTTTTTCATCAAGAGGTGGATTGCCAATCCATTTTTTATAATCCTCGTTACCGTAAGCATCTATTTCCCTTAATCTGATCCTCTCCTCTAACAAATTGTATTTGTTCTCGTCAATTAAATTATTAATTGTTTGAATAAAGAAATTGGAATTTAAGGCGTTATTTAATTTTAACTTTTTCTTTTTAATTTGATAATCTCTTACAATTATAAAAATTAAAAAAATTATAAAAATAATTAAAATAAAAAAAATTTTCATAAATGATTTTTATTTTTTATCTAAAAAGTTTTGGTTTTTCTAATAACAAAATCATTTTTTGTTATTACTGAAGATTCATTTACTTCAAACCCATTAATTGCTGATATTTCTCCTTTTATGCCTTCTAATGTTAATTGCTCGATAATGCCTTTTATTACTTCATCCTCGACCAATTTTCTATCAATTCTTTCAGGTGTAATATCTGTAAGCCATTTTGAGGTCTTTTTTTTTACAACCTCTGTAGGGTTAGTTATTTTTAAGTAGATAGCCATTTTTTAAGTCATTCAGTTGAATTATAAGCATTAAATCTTCTTAACTTTTATTATTGTCATTACTTTCCCACTCAAGAAATTGAAAAACAAAAATGGCAAAGATAGAGAAAAATATTATAAACAACCCTAACCATCCTATAAATTTGTGCTCTGTAAAAAGATTTGTGAGCATTGATTTTTCTTGATATCTTGATTCCATTTCATATTGATAAGAATCAATAACTTGAAATATATTCATAATTAAGAAATTAATAAATCGTTCAATTGGGGAATGATAATTTCAACCGTTTAATTTACTAAAGGCTTCCGATAGGAAATCTGGCCTTTTTCTTATTATAGAAAAATTCAGTTTATTTATTAAGACTAAATTGACTTCAGCAATCGTTAAGATTTCATTTTTCTTGTTATGAAATTTTGAAATTATATTAATCCTAGGACTTTTATCAATATTGAATTCGCTCTCGATTTTTATCTTTTCACCAAGAAATAAAGGAGATTTATATTTTATTGAAGTATTGATTAAAGGTAAATCTAAGCCATTTTTAGTTAGTTCGAAATAACTTATACCCACTTCTGAAAGTGCATTTATTCGGCTTTCTTCAAGCCAATCAAAATATTTACCGTGCCACATTACACCTGCATGATCTGCATGTTGAGGTAAAACAATTTTTTCTATTTTCCAAACTGGTTTTGAGTTCATCTTTTATTTAAAATTATTTTTATTCAATAAAAAAACTTATTTTGATATTGTAGATTAATTTTGTTTATTAATATAAGAATCATCAAAACTATATTTATAAAGTTATGTTTAATCGTAAAAATAGAAGTAGAAAAATGAAGAAGATTTTTCAATGGGAAGAATATTTATATTGGAAAAATATGTCAAAGGAACCTCAAGAAATTTCAATCAGTTCATCTAACGAGGTTTGAAACTAGAAAAATTATTTTTGATGGCCACTCTTTAGAAAACACAAATCTTGAACAAGCTTTGAAAGATGCTGTGCATTTTGAACTTCTTTGGCTTTTTAACAAAAGGGAATATTATAATAATATAAACAAAGAGGATGATAAAAGAATTGAAATGTTAGAAAAAAGGTGGAATGTATTAAAAAGTTCCTAAATTATATTTTTAATAAATAATGTATTTGAATTAACTTTTAGCCCAGGATGGGTTGGGTATATTTATGCTTCATTCTGATTTAGTTGCCCTTGTGAATATTAATACATTAGGATTAAAAATATATTGAAATCAATCAAAATATCACTTATATAAGTGTTGACTTCAAAAAAAAAATAAAAATATTACAAAGTCTGTTGTCAATTCATCAGGTGCAGCTGAAGTATTTAGCAAAAAAATCAAGTAAATCAAAAAATATAAAAAAGATTTTTATGGATTTCTAAAATTGGAAGAAGAAACTGAAAATTGACTTGATACTTCAATCTATTTAATCTTTTTTATAATATTTTCACATCAGACAAATGTACTTATAATTTAAAAATTTGACCAGAAGAATTGAATAGAAGTAAGTCAAATTATTATTTAAATTTAGATATTTTAGGTAAAAGTATTGATAAATATTATATTGGAGATACTTAATCAGATTATCAAACAACTCAAAAAAGTTCTTTTGGGTTTATTTATTCCAAATATGGATATGGAAGCAAATTTATTGCTGAAAGGATACAGTATATAATAAAATTCAAAGATTTATTAAACCTTGATCTTTGCATATGAATTTAAATCTTTTCATTGAGGAACAAAAAAAGATTGTAATAACTGGGGCGACAGGCTGGGTAGGACAAAATTTTCTTAATGAACTTCAGAGATTAATTCCCCAGAGTACTTTTAATGATATTGTTATAGCTTTTGGCAGCAAAGATAAAGTTATTAGTAGTAATTACTATAAAATTCCAATAAAAATAAGAATACATGCATTAGAAAATATAGAAGATATTTTAATGGATATTAAAGAGATTTTTTTAATACATACTGCATTTCTTACGAGAGAAAAAATTAATCATTATGGAATTGATGACTATATTAAAATCAATGAAAATATTATCAATACTGTGGGGCAGATAATATCTAATAACAATAATAAATCTGTAGTTATTTCATCTGGAGCAGTTAAATACTTAAAGCAATCTCAAAATAATGAAAATAATATAAAAGAAGATCCCTATGGATTTTTAAAACTTAGAGAAGAGGAAGTATTTAAAAAAACTGGAAATTCTTTAATTTTGAGAATATATGGACTTACTGGGGAATTCATAAGGGATCCTAATATTTTTGCATTTGGTAATTTTTTATTATCTGCCAAAAATAATAAATCAATAATAATAAAATCTAAAGTAGAGGTTATCAGAAGTTATGTATATGGAGCTGATGTAGCTAAAGCCGCTTTGAAATGGCTTTTCTCAAATACATATAATTCAAATTTATTATTGAATGCCGCAACAAATACTATTTCTCTTTTAGAATTAGCTAATAAAATTTCTACAATTTTTTCTTTACCTAGAGTTCAATATTACATAGACAAAAGCTTAGAAAAAGATATTTACATTTGTGAAAGCAAAGATTTCTTAGATTTTCTAGAACAACTACAAATTAAACCA
>CACCCI010000009.1:0-37713 GCA_902544495.1 uncultured Prochlorococcus sp. | reverse complement strand
TAGTGACAAAACATCTATTTATCTAGTGACAAAAAAGTGACAAAACTCATTTTCTATCCTCAAAAGTGATTTTTTATAAAATATTTAGCAATTTAGTCTTTTATAGATGTCTGTTATGAACTAAGATCTTATGAGCGGGGCGTGGCGCAGCTTGGTAGCGCGGGTGCTTTGGGAGCACTAGGTCGCAGGTTCGAATCCTGTCGCCCCGACTCTTAAAAACCAAGTCATACTAGAGAGTTACCCAAACTCTCTTTTTTTATGTTTATGTCTCAAATTGAGAAAGGGGCACTCAAGGGGGCACTCGTTTGAAGTACTTTGATCTAAAATGTGCCAATCAAATCACTATATATAGTTCTCAGATATTCCTCTTGATTACTATAGTTTTTAAAAATATCAGAATATTTACATTGCTATAAATTTACATTACTATAAATTCTTAACCAATTTAAAAAATATTTCTTCAAGATTTCCTGTAAATCTTTTTGTATCAAATAAAGATGATGAGTTTCTGCTTTGATCTAGTCGATATTTTAAATCCTCTAAATATATTCTGTTGGTGGCGATGCAATAGGCCTTCTCTTCATATTCTTCATTATTTTGGACAATTAACTCTTCCAAGCCCAGGGAAGTCAAAAGACTAGAACAGACTCTTGCCGGAAAACTTTTACCTTGTTTTGTTATTACAGGTACTCCTGACCAAAGAGCATCTGAAGCTGTAGTGTGTGCACCAAAATTAAAAGTATCCAGAAAAAGATCAGCACATTTTATTCTTGATAAATGCTCTTCATTGCATAAATAATCAGCAAAAATAATCCTTGAACTTTCTACACCCCTATTTTCAGATTCTTTTTTTAGGTTAATTTCAGAATAATCATTAGATTTGTAAAGCCATAAGACACTATTTTTAATTTTTTTCAATAACCTCATCCAAATATCAAATTCCACAGAAGTAATTTTGTTATTTGCATTAAAACAGGCAAAAACAAAAGCATTTTCTGGCAATCCCAACTCGGTTTTGCTGAATTCCTTTTTAGAAGTTTTCCTTTTACTATCATTACATTGGTAACTATTAGGCATATAAATCACCTTTTCGCTATAAAATTTTCGAAATTTATCAGGGATTATGACTTTGTCAGCAATTAAATAATCTATGCCATCAGAGCCAGTAGTCCCTGGATAACCTAAATATGAAATTTGAATAGGAGCAACTCTCAAAGAAAAAATTGAAAGGCCTCTTTTCTTCATATATCCCATAAGATCAATAGCAATATCTAAAGAATCTTCTCTTGCAATAAAAGCTGCTTTTTCGTCAGAAATATCAGATATATTTCTAAAAACATTTACGTTCCTTTTTAACTCATCTGTTAATTCATCTTCTTCTGAACTTAGAGAATAAATATAGACATCAAATTGTTCATTATTATGCAACTCGAATAATCCTTTCATGAGATACATAAGTGCATGTTTTCGGAAATCGGCAGAAAAATACCCTAGTCTAATTTTATTTTTTGGCTTATATGACAAATTTTGAGAGACCCTTTTGTATTTACTCTCAAAAAAATGTTTAGCTTTTTTTAAATTATTACTAGGGTTATCCTCGAGATAAAGAAGATCAAAAGGGCAAATCTCCTGCTCCAAATCATCAATTTCATTTAAAGTATCCCTGACTAAATTAGGTTCAGACCAATCACAAGCAAATGATTTACAGGTCAAAAGACTTAGTTTTAAATGGGCAATTTGTGGATTTAAATTAATCGCCTTTTTATAGACCTCAATTGCATCTAAGTATCTCTTTGTCTTTTTATATAACCCTCCCAAATTTGATAATGCTTTATAGTTCTCAGTATTTAATTTCAATCCTTTCTCATAGAGCTGTATAGCTTTTTGGGAATTCAATAAATCTTCTTCAAGCTTCGCATAATTGAATATTAGTAAATCTGATTTGGGATTATTATTGACAGCCTCATCAAGTATTAATCTAGCTTCTTTTATGTCCTTTAACGAGATGTAAGAATTAACAAGTCCAAAAAGCAAGTTCAGATTATTTTCTTTAGTCAATGATTTTGCCTTAGTGAGATACTTAATTGCTTCTCTATAATTTTTTTGATTTATTTCAATGAATCCTAAATTAAAAAAAATCTCATAACTTTCATAGTTACTTTTTAAAAGCTTTAGATATAAGTTTTTTGCTTCATTTATTTTTTTATTTCTTAAGAGATCTGCAGCATATTTTTCATCATTATAAAATTTTAAATATCTTGAATCTTTTAGAGATTTCTTTTTAGGTGCACTACCGAAACCTTTCTGCATTATGTTAATTAACTTTTAAAATTTTGTTTGCTTAGTTTTTACTTTAAAAAAAAGTAAATGTCAAAATAAGTATTAAAAAAATTTTTTATATTGAACTTTCTATTATTATTAATTCCATCGATCTACTTGGCATGTGGCACTAGGTCGCTAAGGGGGGCACAAAAGGGGGCACCTAGTTATTGTACTTAGTATATAGTGCTATGTACTTTGTGCTAGATTGAGACTCAAACCCATTTGCACCACTAGCCTAAACCCTAGTTATAGTAAGAAAATATTGATAAATCTCATTTCATAGATCGAGTGCTTTGGGAGCACTAGGTCGCAGGTTCGAATCCTGTCGCCCCGACTCCTAAAAACCAAGTCATAATAGCGTGTTTCCCTGACACGCTTTTTTATTGTCTACAATCTCAGATGAGAAAAGGTAGCTAGAAGGGTAGCTAGAGAGAAAATACTTCTTGAAAATAGTAACTTTAGAAAAGATTTTACTGATTTCATTTTTTACTTTTCTACCTTAATGAGGGAGTATTTACCCTTGCTTGACTTTCTAACTACAAGAATATTTTTGTTTTAAAAATAACTTAAAAATTTTACTATTGTTCAAATGCAGAAGTCATACAATCAACTATGTATTCTTTGATTTTTTTATTTGATAAAAGAATTTTGGAATGTTTTTTTGTATTTTCTTCTTCTTGCAAAGTTAATCCAATATTTATAAACTCTCTTGTGGACATTCCCTTAGATATCTTATTAACAAAGCAGCCGCAATATGCATATTGAGTCCCAACTCCATTTGGATAACTATCTTGTTCCAAGCAATCATTAAATGCATTTGATAATATTGCTTTATTTGTTATTTCAGCCTTAATTTCGGGAGATGGAAAAGCTCCCATAACAAAAATAAATATAGTTTTTTTAATCAAGTTTGCAGAAAATTTAATCATTTTTTTATTTAAAACAATATGTCATCGTCTCTTTATCTCCAGCAACGAATACTTCATTTGTTAAATTAATTATCTCAAATTTAGCCTTTGATCCAGTCGGGATAATTCTATTCAAGTTCAAACTATGAGATCCATGAAAACCAGTTTTTTTTGTTTCTAAATTTTTCAGTGTTAAATTAATATTATTATTTGAAATTGTCCAACTATATTTTCCAAAAGAATCATAATTTAAAGCTTTTTTACTATTAAAGTAAAAGATTATTTTTCCTTCGAAGATTAGAATTCCATCTTTCGTAAATTCTGAATTTGCATTTTCGTAGATAATACCATCTTCAATTTTAGTTATGGAATTACACTTCCATTCTCCAAATAAATTAGCTTTCATATTAGAGCTGTAAACTTCTGTAGAAAGAGCTAAAGAAAAACTTAGTATTGAAATTATGCTTGCAAGTTTTTTCTTCAAAAGATTAAAACACCAAAATATTTATTTAAATTAGCATAATTTACCCAAATACAATTTTTATGATTTTCTGCTAAAACATTCTTAAATACTAGTTCGCTTTAGGGGGGACAATATGCTGCAATATCAAGTTAATACAGTACAAATAAGAATTATTATCTAATCTTAAACTCATTTAATTAAAAGATAATTTGATCCAATTGTTTAGATACTGATAGAGATCTGGTTCTTTGGGAGCACTAGGTCGCAGGTTCGAATCCTGTCGCCCCGACCATTTAAAAACCAAATCATACTAGAGAGTTTCCCAGACTCTCTTTTTTATTGCCAGCAATTAGGAAGATGAGACTGAGCGAGCTTTGAGCGAGGATTTGCAATACCTTGCAATACTTTGCTGCCTGACCTCGCTCACCTCACTACTCGTAAAATTTGAAATTAATAAGTCTTTATTCAGAAGTTCAAAAGAAAGTTCTAAGTATTTGTAAAAAAAAAAGGGTTGTGTAAATCATCTTTGTACGAGTGAGTTTCTTTCGCAGCCCCATCCTTTTGGTAAAAATGATGGACAACCATTGATATTAGAAGCTTTTATACCGCTCAGATTAGCTCCACTCAGATCAGCGCCACTTAGCCAAGTGGCATTTAGTTTGGTACCCCCCAGGTCGGCGCCCCTCAAATTTGCCCCCCTCAGGTTAGCTTTATTCAGATTAGCAATACTCATTTTGGAACCACTAAAATTAGCTTCACTCAGGTCTGCACCCTCAAGGTTGGCATATTGCAGTTTGGCGCCACTAAAGTTGGCACCGCTTAATCTGGCATTATTCAGGTTAGCTCCACTCAGGTCGGCACCTTCAAGGTTGGCACCCTTCAAAAAAGATTTTGTGAATTTACTAAAATATGGTTTTTCAGGAAAATTATTAGGATACTTCAGTTGATCTAAATACAATTCAAAATTATCACCAAACCTAGATCCAGCATTTCGACTAAGGTTAGCACCACTTAGGTTGGCAAGCCTCAAGTTGGCATTTTGCAGGTTAGCATCATTCAAATAGGAATTGCTCAGGTCTGCAGCAAAGAGGTTGGCATTATTAAAGTCGCCTTGCAAAAGGTTTAGCCCACTAAGGTTGGCATTTTGCAGGTTGGAATTACTAAAGTTTGTAGGAGGGAACCCATCATGATTAGCTGATAAGCACAACCTAAGGTCGCTCCCACTTAAGTTGGCATTTTGCAGGTTAGCTCCTCTCAAGTCGCGCCATTCGAGTTGACAATCAAAGTTACTTAGATTGGTATGAGCTAAGTTCCTAAGATTTATCTCACTTTCTTTTAGTTTTAAATGATCTGCAAAGGATACTATATTTGTAATATTAAGACCTAGAAATCCTATTATTGCTATTGCTTTTTTCATTTTTAAATCATTGTCAGAAGATTATTATTTAATTTAAAAATATTTTTTAAATTATGAAACTATAAATTGTTATTAAGTTTTTACTGTATTGTTATTAACTTTTAATTATAGGTTTAATGATAAATATAAAATAAAAAAAATATAATTAAAACTTTAAGTGAAAAGATACAATAATTTAATAGGGACAATTTTGGCCCTAATCCCTCTAAATTCAACAATAATATCTAAGATTCCAATTATATCTACCCCTTTAGGGATTGCAGTTGCTTGGACTGACAAAGCAAAGGCAGAAGACGCGCAATTTTATTTTGATAGAGCTTTCAACAATGAAAATCGTCAAGCATCAATAGAGGAATATAGTAAATTAATAGACTTTTATCCAACATGGGAAGGTCTATGGAGAGCATACAATAACAGAGGTGATCACTATCTAAATTTAGGAGATTATGAATCAGCAACTAATAATTTCACGAAATCTTTAGAACTTAATCCTTACAATCAATTTTCATATGCTTCTCGTGGTTGGATAAAACATAGAATTTATAAAAAATATAGAGAAGCTATTTTTGATTATACAAATGCCATAAAAATAGATCCTGATTATTTTCAAGCTTACTACCACCGTGGAATTGCAAAATGGGGGTTAAATGATTTTTATGGTGCTATAGAAGATCATAAAAAAGTTATTAAATTAAATCCAGGAAATCTTGATGCGTATTACTGGCTTTCACAAGCTTATCAACAGGATGAAGTTTTAAAAGGAGATCCAATCTCACCATATGAAAAGTCAGTAGAATATTTAGATAGGGTAATCTCAGCAAAAGCTTCTGAAAAAACTTTATTTGATGGTAATTACGATGGTTGGAATTATGCAGATGCATACTTTCAAAGAAGCATGGCAAGATTTATGCTAAGAGACTTGTATATTCAAACATTAGACGCGCATGATCGTCAGATAGAAAAGAAATACAACAAAATTTATGATTGGAGTCAAGGTTATGGAAGTCGTCCAATTATGGTTGATTTTCCATTTGAAAAAAGGGTAAATGCGGTTACCCCTTTACTAGAGGGTTCTTGTTCAGATATGAGAAGAGCTTTAACCCTTGGAGCAAAATACAAACTTTTCCCAAAATTAATAACTGATGCTTGTTAATGAGAAGTTAATTTTAATGAGAAGATAATTGGCCCTTATTTTTGATCGTCATTCAGTCAATAAATTTAATTATGCGAGCAAGTGCTCATAGGGCACTAGGTTGCTTGTGAGCGAGATATGAGCGAGATATTGCTTATTTATGCCTAACCTTGCTTTATCTTTTTAAATTTTGAGACTCCAATATTTTCTTTTCACACAAACTAATAAGCTATGGACTCACTTGTTTCTCATGGGGGCTGTCGCATTTTGCGTAGCGGGTGTTTTGGGAGCACTGGGTCGAAGGCTCGAATCCTTTCGCCCGAATGGCTTTTCAGCGATTGTCTAATTTGACTTGGAGAAAAATTAGGGAAAAATTAGGGAAAAATAAATCACTTTGCTATAAATTCATCTAAACACCTTATAAAACTTTTTATGTAATAAGAACTTGTTTGACCACCTTCTAAACGATAAAAGAAACATATGAGCATATTACTTAAGAAGTTTGTTTAAAAAAAGAACTAAAAGAATATCTCAAAATAGCGTTAAGGGAAGAAAAAATACAACAAGAAAAAAAGTGCATTCCAAATCTAGAAAAATAGTAAAAAGGGAGAATAATTATTCTTTTTCTTCATCTATTTTTTCCTCATTTATTATTTTTACAGGTTTTATAAGCCTTTCACTCACAATATTTTTTCTTGCCAGGCAATTACAGCCAGTAATCAGAAACGAAAGATTGAAATTCTTATGTACTTATCAACTTGGTGAAAAAAATAGTCAAAGCTATAAAGAATCAAAATTGGAATTAGAAAAGCTTGTTGGAGATAGTGATAAGTATTGTAAGAATTTCCTCCTTCCAAAAGAAAAAAAAGGATTTAGATTATTTCCAATTGTGAAAAATATTCTATTTAGATTTATTTAGTATTTTCTCAGGTAATTTATGAGAAATAGGTCGCAGGTTCGAATCCTTTCGCCCCAACTCTTAAAAACCAAGTCATACTTAAGAGTTACCCAGACTCGCTTTTTTAATGGGAAAATTGACATCACTCTCTTGATGTCAATTTGAGATTTTCTTAAAATTGCATTTCTCTAAAATTTATTTTTTTTGAAAGTCTATCTCCAATCAAGGGGGAATTATCTCCTTTTTTAATGTCAAGTACTCAAGCCGTAGAAAATTTAAAAATGGTTATACAACTAGTGAAAATTCTTCTTTTCTAATACCGAATGCAACTGAAGATTTTTTAGCTGTGAGGCCAAGTGGAAATCCAATCTCTGCGCAGGGATTAGTGGGAATATTTGATAGTAAAGACTTGGTCGCAGAATCCTCAGAATTAATCAATACTGACAAAATTGAAATTTACAGTGATACAGCATATCCATTTCACTTTGAATGAAATCTTCAGTTATAGAGGAAATCAAAATAAAAATCTTTCAACTTACACATGCATATTTAAAAATGGAAAACTGTACATGGAAATTCCCTGGTTGCAAAGATCACAAGGAACTGCTGATATGAAAACTTGGGAATAAATAAAACGCTTTCTACTTGCACCGCAGGTAAATTAAGGCTTGGTTATCCTGAATCAATAATCCCTGAAGAAATACCTTTTTAATTAATGTTGCGACTTCTTCCGTTACCGATTTTTATTTTCATTTATCTATTCTCTTGGTGGAGATGTAAAAAAAATATTATCGCAAGTGATAAGCAACTAAAACCTTGCATTGATTGGGCATATATAAAAAATTTACCTCTCCCACCAAAACCTTCTTTCGTCGAGTTTTATATTGTTTATGTCTCTTCTTTTTTTAAATTTCCCTTTGGGATAATTATTCAACAACTACCTTTTGCGAAGAAAGTAAGATACTACGAAAGAGAAATGAAATTAATATTTGATAAATGGAATCTAGAAAAAATAAAAAAAAATAATTAACTAATTTATTGATATGTCTGGAGTAAAGATATATAAATTCCTAATAATACAAATATTGCTACACCTATTCCCATAACTGTAGTGGGTTGATTATTCCAAAAATTAGTTAAAAATTCCATTGATTGGGAAGTTTAAATTTTTTTAGCACTATTAGTTCTATTCATAACTTTACCCAAAATATTATTTTTAATTGATAAATCAGAAATACAAAGAGTTAAAAAGAAAAACTACTTTTGCAAAAATGAGATTTGCATAATAAAGATAACTCCACACTCATAAAAGCAAATTTAATTAAAACTGCCAATTTTTTAAAAGACCTTATAGGAGGTATTTTTAATAGTTGAATACGAAAGACTGAAGAAAAAAAATGCAACAAGATCAACAATCTTAGCGTACGGAGAAGCTCCTGTTAGATATAAAATAGATTTAATATACAGAAACTTATGAAGGAATTAGAAGAAAATACTATCGAACAAATAAGAACTCTTCTTAATTATCTAGAGCAAACAGATCTTTTAAAAAATAAGGATATTCTTAGATGCTTAGATGTAATAGCAAGAGAGTATGGCGGAGAAGTAGTTGACAAAAATTAAATGACAAATCCAAATCAAAAAACAATATTTCTAGAACAAGCTTATGACGAACTAAAAGCAATTTGCACCAAGTTCCAAGACCAATCTGGAGCTACAGATATGGAAGTAAAAACTTTACTTCGAGAACTTGCACGGGTTTATGAAAAAGATATTGATTACAACGATGACATAGATTGAGAAGTTTAAATAAGTTTATTTGATATTCTTTTGCTATAAATTAATTGAGGCCAAACCTCGTCAGCACTCTCTACGTTTGCTGCAAGACATAAATTGATTCTATATAGTTGCGAGTCGATTTAATAACCCTTTCAGTAGTTGGAATTTCTGGAAGGGTTTCTTGTTACTGATATTTATTCCGTAATCGGTTATAAATTAACAACAATACTATTACCTCAACTATTCCATTAATTGCATGGTACGGTTAGTGGTAATTCTGCCAAGGCTCCTTTAAAAATACCTTCAAAACTTCATAGCTATTGCCCAATAATAATAACATCCATAAGATTTTTCTCTAATAAATTTGCATAATTTCTTACAACTGATAATTTTAGTGGGCTTATATAAATTCAAATGCAAGATCAAAAAATTGAAAAGATAGCAGCTGTTGCAGTAAACATAATTAAGGTGCTGGTAATAATTTATCTAGGCTTCGTAGAAGTATTTAAAATTGGCAAATTACTTTTAGAGAATTTAGAAACTGAATTTGATATTTCTCGAAAATGGGCTTCACAAAATTATGCGATTCTAAAAAAACGACTCGCGGAAAGAAAAGTAGCGGGTGTTATAGAAAATTAGTAAGCATTATATTTATGCAACAAGTTTAATCGAATATACGGCATCCTTACAATTATTTTTTTTATCCCATTCCTTTGCGAAAGGAGATTGCATCTCTGCTCCTAATTTTTCTAAGTCGGTACAGTTCATTAATAAATGAGATTTGTGTTCATTTACTTTTACAAACTCATACTCAGTTACAAACTCTTTGCACATTTCTTCAAGAAATAATGTCGTTACATCATTTTTAAATTCTTCAAATGTACAACTAAAAGTTGAGATGATGAGAGTATTCATAAAAAAAGGAGCTAATTGCCCCTTATTTTAGATCGACTGTCAATCTCTCTCTATGAGTAAACTTTGGCAACTATTGGCCCAGCTTCTTCATCAGTAAATACAGGTGTAGTTTCCCAATTGAGAAATTCACCCCATTCAGCGGCATGTTGATATATTGCTTTTGGATCATCAGTCTTTAAAACTATCCAACCCTCTAAAGAGCCTGGCGCATGATATCTTCCAATCATCTCAACTCCAGGATAATCTCCCCCACCACCAAGAAATTTTTCTGCACCTTTTTGATGATATCCGGCCTTAAATGACCAATGTTGAATATAAAGCATTTTTTTTTAATTTTTATTAACATTCTATTTCTAGCAAAAAAAATAATTACCGAAAATAAATAGTTTTAATTGCCCATTTTTGAAGATCCATTAGTGAAACCATTAATTGAGAGTGAATGTCATATTTACGATTCAACTGTTTTTTTGAGCTCCTTTTAATTGAAATTCAAACTAAAATAAGAGGAAGTTAGCACTTCTTTATGCTGTTTCTAATTTCTTATAAATTCACGGATGCAAACGCCCAAGACAAGGGATCCAAAATGTTAAAAGAATGGTACGACAAAGGAGGGCCACAAAATAGACCAGAGGGTTATGACGTTAAATCTTGGATTTTCTTACCTCAACATGGCAATGGTTACTCTGTTGTAGATGCTGATTCTTTAGAAACTATTTGGAAACAGTGGAGTCCTTGGAGAGAATTATTGGAATTTACTATTGAACCTTGTGCAGATTTAGATCAAACAGTAGCTTTATATTGTTAATAAAACACTTCTTGCTTTTATAAAAATATAAGACTTAGCAATTATGCAGCTATTCAAAAAAATAATGCTTATTTAACCTATTTAACCTTTTTATTTTTTAGTATATGGATATTAAACTTCCAAATAATAATGAGTAAATTTAAAGATAACTTTTCAAGTGAAAGCTTTTACCCAGATAGTAATTATTATCTTGACCAAGATAATGCTCCCAAAGAGGACCAAGTTGCAGAAGATCAAAAATCCAAGAAAGAGGGGAGTTTTGAATGGCCGAATACCTATTGGTTCATTGCTGAAAGGACAAATGGAAGGCTTGCAATGATAGGTTTCATGGCTGTCATTATTAACTATTCCTTGTTTGGATGGATAGCTTATCCAATCCTTTAAATGACTATTTCTAATTTTGACAAAAATTGGTTTAGATAAATCTGGAACACATTGGCCTAAATATTTTGCATTATTTGTAACTTTATTTGCTATTTATTTTGGCAAATTAACTTAAATTTTTTTAATTACTTTTATTGCCTTTTGATTATTCATATGTTTTTGAGGAGTTTTCGAGTAATTTATTTAATTCCAAGAGTTCTTCTTTACTAAGTTCTCTATATTTTCCTGTTGGCACGTCTAACTTAATATTCATAATTCTTACGCGCTTTAATGATCGTACTCTATATCCTAAGGCCTCACACATTCTTCTAATCTGACGGTTAAGCCCTTGTGTGAGTATTATTTTAAAATTTCTTGGACCCAATTGTTTTACGAAACAATTTTTAGTTATTGTGTCTAATATTTCAACTCCATTACTCATACTTTGAATAAAGTCGCTATTAATAGGACGATTAACTTTTACAATATATTCTTTTTCATGATTATTTCTTGCTCTGAGTATTTTATTTACGATATCGCCATCATTAGTTAAGAAAATCAATCCTTCACTGAGTTTATCTAATCTTCCGATGGGGAAAATTCTTTTAGGATATTTAATGAAATCTATTACATTATTGGGTTCTACTTTTCTATCTGTTGTGCAAACAATTCCTACAGGTTTATTAAAGGCTAAGTATATGTTTTTTTGTCTCTTTGATTTTTCTATTCTTTGACCTTTAACTTCAACTTGGTCACTATCTTCTACTTTAGTTCCAATTTCTGGAATTTTGCCATTAATGGTTACCTTTCCTTCTAGGATTAATCTATCTGCTTCTCTTCTAGAACAATAACCAACTTCACTTAAATATTTATTTATTCTGGTAGCCATTTTGGATGTTTCATTTTTATCTGCACTAAAAAAATAATTTACTAATCTCCTAATATTTTAGATCGCGTGTCAATTTTAGTTAATATTCTCATTATTGAAACTCAGATTATTTTCTTCAGTAATTTATACCGCACAGATCTAACTCTCTTTTTAATTCCAATTTTTTTCAATTTTGGTCCATCCCTTAGAAAGTAATCTTTCATAAATTTCTCTAGCTAAATCTATTTCAACAGAAACTGTATTTGTCATTACTGGTGATTTGTTTTCTAATCCCCCCACTATTTTTCCAGTATCTATAAACATATATTCAAAAACTCCATCAATACTCTTATCGTTTTTCATAAATCTTTTAACTTCTGACCCATTTGAATTAATCAACCAATAAGATTTAGCCATTAATCTAACCTTGGGATTCGTAAGCGTTCCATTTAAAACAAACTCATTTGATCAGTTTCTTTTTTCTTTACATCCTCTACTAGCCAACCATCAGGGGACCAACTCATCATGATTGCAAATAATCCTCTTAATTCATCTGCATCTTTTGCTTGCTCTGTCCATTGTTCCTCATATCCATTAGGGACGATCACAGGCATGCGATGATGTATAGGTTTAATTAAATCATTTGGTTCAGTTGTTAAAACGCAGCAACTCTCAAGTTCTGCTCCATCTGGTGAAGTCCACTTACTCCAAATTCCGCCCAACCAAAAAGTCTCATAATTCGATTTACGGACACGATATTTTTTTTCAAAAAAACCGCTTGCAGGTATTAGGCACCTTTTATGTTTCCAACTTCCACTAAATAATTTTTTTTCTTCTACGGTTTCTGATCTTGCATTAAATGGTCTTGGTCTCTCTTTATCAAATGGGTCTTTCGCCCAAGGGGAAATAAAGCCCCATGTCATAAAAGTAGTTTTAATTCTTCCTTCGTTTTTAATTACAATCACAGGATCATGAGGTCTTATTAGATTTTGAGTCTCATATTTAGAATCCAGTCCAAGTGGATAGTCTTGTTTCAAAACCTTTGGCAAATTCTCAAATTTAGTTTTCAGCTCAAATCTTCCGCACATTGATTTTTAAAATCTTTTAAAAACTAACTTAAAAAAATCAGCAAATTTTTCCTTATTTTAGATCTACTTTCAGTTTTCTCAAATAAAAAACAATTTTTTGATAGTAGAAAGTTTTTAATCCAAATAATTAAAAGAAAATATAGATATTGAAAAGCTTCCTCAAATTTAATTTGAATGTTTCAAAATTAATTTATGACAGATCCGATCCTTTATTTATCTATGATATTGGGACTTGGAGGAGTTTATGTACTAATCTCTTCCTTCCATGATGATGACGATGGTGATGATGATGGAGAAAAATATATTTATAATCTCGAACAAACTTATTTAGCAAGATAGTTGATTTGTTTATAGAGACACATTATTTTCAAAAAGTTTCTCGAAAACAAGTTAGCACGAGAAATAGTTTATGGTAACAACGAAAATATCTTCTTTCTTTGCAAAATCCACCAAAATATTATATTAATTTTTTAATTAGGTTGTTGGTCCTCTATCCGTATATGTTTGTGCCTTAAACCGTACATTTTTATTAGTCGATTAATAATCATCCCTAGTTAGAACTTAGTGGTAACGGAGATAAATTAAATGCCTTCAACGCCAATAAAATCTTGTAATAAATATGTGTTGAGTTACAAAGATTCAACAAATAAGACACAAGAAGTTGGCTTCTACGCGCGAGATGCATACGATTGCCTAATGCTTGCGAGAGAATTCAACACTTACGTACATGACAATCCAGGATCTGTAATAAGAATCCAACAAAAATTTTGAGGAAATTAATTATGAATTTAAAAAGATCACCATTCGCAATTCAAGATAAAAATGCAAGAGATCTTGATAATGCAAAAGATTACCCAACAATTGCAGATTTAATGAGAGAACAGAAAGTTCCACAAGATTACTCAAGTACAGTTCACCATCGTAGAGATTTAGACTCTCTCGGTTAGTTTACGAAAATGGCTATTTACTAATTTTTAAAAATTAAAGATTATGATTAATTTGATCTACGATTCAATCATAAAATAATATTTTCTTCCTCAAGTTTTTTTTTAAGTTCCACGGGCATATATGCAATATCTTTTTTTATTGCATTAATGGCATCTTTATACTTTTCAGGTTCAGCTAAAAGCATTTTTATTAAATTGTATTGACTTTCAATTTCTTCATAAGAAAATTTTCCCATAAAAAATATGTACTACCCTTTTATATTAAATCAAAAGTCAAACATCAAAAAGATTATTTATTAGTTTGCGGCTGCTGCAATTTCTTTATGAACGGAGAGAAATTCTTTATCCGTTAGAACTGGTGTAACTTCAATTTCTACACCAAAATTATCGACCCAGATACTACTCCATTTCCAAATATTCTGATGGTTTGAAGATTCAACTATTGCCCAACCATTAGCTCCCTCAGGATTTACTACTCGATTAAGAACTTTAAACCCATCAAATTCATCACCTTCGCATCCTCCTTCCACAAAACCTGCAAAAGCTTCAGCCCCTTGCATATGACTTTCTTGATCTGGAAATTGCCAGTGTACGATGTAAGTTTGCATGAATAAAAATATTTTTTTTATTATTAATTATCAAATTTAAAAATTAAATAAAAAGTCTTTAAACACTAATTAAAAACTCATTAACCTAAGCGCAAGAAAACAAAAAAAAAGACTCTTACGAGCCTAGGTGATGGGGACTCCTATAATGACAAATTAAACAGAAACAAACAACCCCATCAATAGGTAATTTTAAATACTTACAAACACCATATGTAGTGCTAAGATTTTAAAAAGGTTGGGTGATGGGGATTATCCCGCTTTTTGATTGGGGCGAAGCTAACGCCCTTTTTTTGTGGAAAAATTTACTTTAATCAATAAAGCCAGATCGAGGATTAAAGTATTTGAACCTTTTGATGATAGTTCTAAGAACCCTTCTATCATTAATGCAATTTTAATCTCTTATGGTTGTGTGCTTAAGTGATCAAGTAAGCAAGTTATGAAAGGCTCTAGGGTTGAATCTATCGAAGAAGCGAGAAAAGAATATAAAAAACTATTAGAGGAAGGGAAGGGTCGAAAAAAACTAATCGATTCAAAAGTTTTTTTTTAAAAAAATGGTGAATAGGTACTTTACCTAAAATTTGACATGGTTAAAAATTAATTGCTAGATAAACTTCAGAATGGAAGATTGATCATGAAAAAAGACATTTATTCAAATATTAAAGATTCAGATGCTTTGGAAAGTTTTTTTGAATGTATAACTTCTTGTAGCATCAATAGTGAGGGAGTAGATTGCACAACAGCATGTTATGTAAAACATTTAGAACCAAACAATATCGATTACCCTTTAAAATTTTCATAAGCAAAGCTTATTGATAATTGTTATGTTTCATTAATGTTATTCCCACCTCCTCAAGTTATTTTTGGTCTATTGCTTTTATCTATAGCAGTTGTTCTCATCTGGGATATTAGATACAATCCTTTTGGAGAAGACGAAGATGGGATTTAATCTTCAACTAGGGAGCTGATTTGTAGGTGGTGCGTGAAATTGTCGTTTCTTTCTTTTGAGTCTTTTGTAAGCGACTAAAGACCCTAATAATAACAATGTAATAGCTATTGAGTTAATCATGTCGACTAGTTTTATATATATAAAAACAAATATGTTCTAAATATCAATGACTAAAGTTATTTTTTCAAAAAGTGATTAATTATGGACTAATTTTGAATATTTAACTTTTTCATTAGGTACCTAAAACAACCAAGTGAGAATGCTTATCTGACCAAAAGAAATTGCTATGCAATAAAATCACTTTTTCTTATTTCTCATTTGATATTGCAGAACAGCTTTTAGATGTTGTACTTCTTTTTCTAAAGTCTCAATTCTTTTTTCTAGTTCTTCATTAGTTGCCATATTTTTTAAAGATAAATTCCTTGATATTTATACTATTAAAAAAACAACTTATTACTCATGTTAAATGTTTAATAAGTAATAGAACCTATTGATGCACATAATCTCTCTAGATAAATTATGCAGAGTATAAATTTAGAGGTAATTTATGAGTGGAGATTATGAGACACTAGAAATAAATCAACCTAAAATTACATATTTTCAGAAAAGATCCGAAAATAATACAGAATGGTTATGTGAATTAATCAACCAAATTGAAGATATGAAAAACAATATATCCAAATCTGCTTAATGACAGAAAAAGAGTTGAAGGAATTAGAGGAATTTGCAAAAGAAAATGGATACAATGACGAGCTAAAAGATTTATATTTAAGGGAAGTTATTGACAGAAATAAAGAATACGAATGAGATCAAATTTTCGACCAAACATTCGACTAGCTACAAATATTCTTTTAGTTATTGGCACTTTTGCTATTGCTTTAAAGATTTCTCCAATATCAGAGGTATATCAGGAAAAAAATTTATGTATTAAATATTTAAAACATCAAATAGATCGAGACAAACTTATCAAAAGACTAAAAATAGTTAAACAAGCAAATCCATCTAGTATTTGTGAATCTATCCTTAAAAGTTAAAAATGAAGATTAAGTCATTTACCCCCTTAATTGCAGTCTTTGGCACTTCATTTCTGATCACCATTACATTGCTTAAAAGTTTCCAAATTTTTATGGGGATATCAATTTGTCTTTTAGCGATGCTTAAGCTTATGGATATTAAAGCTTTTGGAACAAGTTATAAGAAATATGATTTAATATCTTCTAAATTTAATGGCTGGATATATATTTATCCTTTTTGCGAATTATTAATTGGAATAAGTTTTCTGAATTCTTCGCCACCTTCTCTAATTATATTTATTGCTCTAGTTTTAGGAATTTCTGGAATGATTTCAGTATTCAAAGCTGTTTATTTGGATAAATTAAAATTAAATTGTGCATGTGTCGGTGGATATGCAAAAACTCCTTTGGGAATTATTAGTTTTATCGAAAATCTTTTAATGGCAATTATGAGTGTCTTGATTTTGATTAAATAGCATTTTTGTAAATTTTCATTTATTGTTGATTTAAATATTTAATTTAATCCTCTTAATTTGTATGGCAATTAATAAGGTATTTATTAAAACCAGAATTTTAAATTATCTAATTTCTTCTGGAATGTTTTTTGCAAATACAATTAACGTTCATAGGATTAGTGCAGCAACGCAAGAAAATATAGATATCCAAACAGTTGTTTCTTACAGATCTGTATCATGTGGTTGTTGCAAAAAATGGATCAATCATTTAAGAGATAATGGATTAGAAGTTGTTGATAATATAGTTGAAGATGTTTCAGTAATTAAAAACCAATATCAAATTCCCAATAATCTGAGATCATGTCACTCTGCTCAAATAGCTAACTATATGATTGAAGGACATGTACCAATTGAATCAATCAACAAACTTTTTAGAGAAAAACCAAATATTAATGGGATAGCAGTTCCTGGCATGCCACTTGGCTCTCCAGGGATGGAAAAGCATTCTCACGAATCGCATTCTCATCATTATGAGAACTACAAAGTAGTTTCATTTAGTAAAACTGGCAAAACAAAAATATTTGATAAAATTTCACCTTAATACAAATACTTATTTGAAATAATGGAAATTTTTCTTAGAAATTTTAAATTTTTTATTTTTTTATTTTCCTTATCTCTCAATTTAAATAGTTATTCGCATGCACATATGAGGGGTACATTTCTTTCTGAAAAGGAAGCCGAAAATAGATCTTTAGAACTTGGTTGCGAAGGAATACATAAGAATCAAGATAAATGGATGCCATGCAAAGACGAAAAAGAATTACATATCTATTTGAGGAAATAGATGGAAAAATTAAAAACAAATCATAGAAAAATTCACAGAAAAATAACTGCAATTTCAGCAATCCCATTACTAATTACTATTGTATCTGGGACTATTTATAGTATTCTTCAGCCACTAGGAATTGATGCTTTTTGGTTAATAAAATGGCATACAGGTAATTTTGGTATTATTAATTTGCAACCTTTTTACTCGATATTTCTAGGTATGGCTTCAACAATTTCAATAATATCTGGCGTTAAATTATTACAAAAAAAATATTAGATATATTTTTAGCCAATCCAAAATCTAATTAATCCTATTTGCGCCACCACTTACTAAGAAAATTATCGCTCCTAGTGCCATTGTTGCTACACCCATATAAGGGTATTTCTTAATTCTTGATTTAGTAATTGGAAGCCATGAAAGGTATCTATCAGATTTATTTAATTCTATTTTTTTTTGTCTAGGTGGTAATCCTAATTCTTCTCTTCTTTTAGCTTCGCCCATAATCTTAAAATTGTTTATGTATCAATATTAAAAATTATGTTCTAAACCTGCGAGTAAACTTTATTAAAATCAGAGGCCCTTTATAGATAAACAAATTATTAAAAATTTATTTAGCCTTCTTTAAATATAGATTCTTTGTATTTGCCTGATCTGATGTAAATAACAAAATTAATATAGTTCCAACTAGAAAAGAAAAAATCATTGTCAAACCAACAACTTCAACCATTTCACTAGGTAGATAATTTAGAAACATAATCAATAGATCTCTTATTTAAACTTAGCAATTGTATTTTTTATGTAAAGTAAGTATTCCTCCTTAAATTTCAAAAAGAACTTTATGAGACTTTTTAATCTTTATTTATTTTTATTTACGGAATAAATCTAGTTCTAGCCGATTACAATTTTCTTACTTAGCTATTCCTATTTTTTTAAGCAATTTCAGGTAAGGCAAGGCCCAATTACCAAAGGTAAAAGAGATAGTAGTATTTTTTGTAGTTGGTAATAATGTTTTAGAATGTCTTGAGGCTAATTTAGAAAATATCTTAATAGTCTCTGCTTCTAAATTATCCATATACAATTTTTTTTGAACACCTCGATCTTTCTTTTGGGGCAAATAATTTTCTATAAACCATAAAACTTGATCTAAATTTGATTTATTGGGTGAGGTCTTAATTTGTTTATTTTTCTCTTTAAACATATTTATTTACCTTTTAATTACTGAATTAAATTTGCCATTTATATAATTTAAATCAATAGAAAAAGCATTAAAATGATTTTGTTTTTAATAATCGATAATCAAAAAAATAATAATTACGTTGTTTTTATAAAATAAAAAAAGAGGGGGATAAAACCCCATTTAATTGGTCAGTTTCAAAAAAGAATTTAATTTTTTGAGTCTTTCAATTTCATTTCTTTTTGTGTTTTCCTGATTCTTTCTTCAAAGACGGATCTTCTGTATGGAGTAACTTCTCCACTTTTAGTAGCCAAAATTTGGGCTTCATGTAGCATATTGGCTCGTGTGATTTTTTCTCTTATTTGTAAGAGGTTATTCATGGTCTTTTGCAGATAATGAGAATCCCGTTCCCTACTCCCATTTCATGCGTCCAGAGATATAAACTTGGATGAACGTTAATGAACGATAACATCTTTAAAAAAATTCCGCGAGAGTAATTTTTACTAAATTTTTCTCAAAAAATAAATTTTAAATAGATAGTATAAAAAAGGTTAAACTATTTCCTAAATTAGGATAAGAAAATTGTTTGCGACCCATCATTATTATCGTGAATAACTATTTTTTTATTTGGGAAAATATCTGATAATATTCTTTTTAAATTTGAATTATCTGAAGTAATTATATTACTCATATTTTTTGAGTTAATTTTCCAATTTTGATCTACAAATAGTTCATTATCATCACCTTTTTCATTCTCCAATGATGTCTTATTTAGAATCTTAAGTAAAAGTTCTGAATCATAATCTTTAAATTCTTCAGGGCCCTCTTTTAAATTTTTAATCATTATTTAGAAATCTAATGTTTCTAAATCTTGCATAAGAAATTTGAAGAATACAAGGTATTAATTACCTAAAAATTTCTATTAAGATAAAAATTACGGATGCAATTAAAATAATTTTCTTTAGAAAATTTAATTCCAAAATAGCTAAAGAATCATATTTAAAAAGATTAATTAATCATTTACACCATTTATTTACTTGTTAGGTTGCAATAAAGGAATTCAGAAAAGATGCCAAGAGTAATTAACAAAAAAATTAGACTTTTAAGATGGTTAAACTCAGGGATGATACTACCATTTATCATTATGGCTGCGTCCTCATCAATCATTCTCTATGGTGTTTTATTTATCCTAATAAAATAGTTTTTTTATTTAAGCAGCTAAGTTTTCCTCAGATTTAGACATAATTATTGCAGCTTTTTTTAATAAACTAACTACTTCTTTTCTTCCAACTGCATTATCAGCTTGACGCATTATTTCATCATATTTTTTATTTATTTTTTTCATAAATATTTTTAATTTAATCTAAAATTACAACACCATATGTTGGTGTCAATTGTATATAGTTCTCATATATTATTTCTTTAATTATTTTTGCACAATAAAAATTGCTCATTTATTATCCTTCAAGTTTTTTAATTGATGATGCCAAAAAATCATCAATATTAAAATTAATAATCCTTTTAATTAAGCTATATTGAAGGATTTGAAAACATAAAATAAACCCCCGATTAGGATCAATATTGCAGCTCCATAAAAAAGAAAAGGGATAATTGGATATTTATACAAAGTATCCCTTACTTTTTGTTGTATGACTTTTTTATCAAGTTGAGGCAACTTTATATCTTCATTTTTTTCTCTAGGTGGAATACCTAAATTTTTTCTTCTCTTTGCCTCGCCCATAATTAATACTAAGGTATTCCCATACATTTTAAATAATTATTATCAGCTAAATCTAAAATTTGATTCCATTCTTCATGAGATGTTTCCAAATTATTTTTAAAATCTTTTTCAAATTTAAGAATGCATCTTTTTTCTATATTTTCTGGAGAATTATAATTTCTTAAAAAAGAAACGCTCAAATAGGATAATGATGAAAAAACTACAATAATTTTAGCAATCCTAAAATTTTTCATATCTTATATATTGCCTTATAAATAAATAGGGTACTTGTTGGTTTTATAATTAATTTAATCTATTAAAAATAATTATCAAATGATAAATTCGGTGAATTTTAACCATTTGCCTATTCAGGATTTGGTTGTCTCAGGGTTAATAATCTTTATAATGTCGACGATTATTGCCAATATTTATGACCCATTATTAGGAATAACTTATGCATTTGGGAATATACTTACTCTTACTTTTTTAAGCTGGTTGTACAAAGAGACTTGGAGTGATCCAAGGAAATAAATCTAATTAAGACAAAAGATAAACAAAAACTACTTCTGTATTTTTAATTTTGAAGAATACTTTAAATTAACAATGTAAGTTGCAACAAGAGAAAGTATCAAAAAAAATAATAAGCTTTCCAAGGTAGATTGGGGCATAACCATGAGTAGTACTAAAAATGATATATCTTTAAAGAAACGAATTCTGGGAAAAAAATCAACCCTTTAATTATTTTTTATTTTCAAATTAATAAATCCCAATCCCAAAAAATGAATTTGCAATAAACAAAAAACTAAATAATGTTAAAAAAATTAATCCTATCCAACTTATTGTTTTAAGAAAAAATCCATATCTATTTTTAAATGGTACTAATTTGCTATTTATAGTATCCATTGCCATCCACGCAAATAAAGGGGCGGTTAGAAAACTTCCAGTCATTGCAGCAAATACAAAATCTTTTACTCCTATACCTCCTGAACTTGCAATTAGCAAAGCTATTAATGATGCGAAGATATGTAGAATCATCCAAATTTGAAATCTATTTCGCTCTGCTTTGGAATCCAGGTGCCCAAAATCAGTGCCTCTCAATAAACCTTGAATAGCAGAAATACTTCTTGGATATGCATCTAGACAAGTAATTGTAGTACTAAACATTGCGGCAAATGCTGCAGGTATTATGATCCATTTAGCCCAATTCCCGATGGATTTAGTGTAAAGGAGTATTAACTTTTGAGCGAAGGATACTCCACTTCCGGAAAGCATTCCATCGCCAGTACCATACATTGTTATTGCGCCAAGAGTTAGGAAGAAAATAGCCGTAACAACAGTTATTAAGTAACCGAGATTAAAATCAAATTCAGCTTCATTGATATTTGGCTTATAATTTGAATCTTTAGCTCGAGAAAACATCCATAAAGAAGGCCAAACACATAACTCTACTGGGCAAGGCATCCATCCCATTAAAGGAATCAAAAAAGCTAAATTTGTTAACTTCCATGGGCTGATTTCTGGTTCAAAAAAACTCATATTTAAGGAATCATTAATTGATCCTTTGAACAAAAGCGATAAAACTGCAAATAATGTTAATAAAGTTAGTAGAGATACTAAAAATTTTGAAATTCTATCAAGGGCTTTATATTTACCAAGAATTAATATCATTCCAGAAACAATCAGGATTCCTATCGACAAATCCATAGCTGGAAAAGTTGAGAAAAAGGGAATATTAGTTAAAAGGACACCAGAGACAAAACTTACAGCAGCTATTGTGAAAGTACCTGTAATTAGACTAACTATTAGAAATAAAGGAAGATATAAAGAATTCCTCTCTTTAAAACCTTCTAATAATGATTTACCAGTAGATGCCGTAAATCTAGTCCCAACCAACAAAAATGGATATTTCAAAAGATTAGTAAGAAGGATTAGGCCAACTAATGAAAATCCAAACCTCGCACCAGCAGTAGTGGATGATAATAAATGAGAACCCCCAATTGCCGCTCCAGCTAGGACAATTCCTGGACCTAAACTTTTTTGTATTCCTTTTGTTAAATTCATGTTTTAATCAAATGATTTAATTTACTTTTTGAGCCCTTCAAAATTTATTTTTTAATACTCTTTTTTTAACCCCAAAAACAGATAATGAGTGAAAAATAAAAAGTATAATTAGGAATCCTATTCGAAATTTCATAAGATATCTCCTTCAAATATGCTTTTATCAGATATTTATTTTGTACTCCACCTCTTTTCTCCATAAAATCCTCAAAAACCTATCTAAAACATCTAGTTCTTTTTTTTCAACCTTTTTTAGATTTTTATTATTTTTTTTTTGCATAAATTATTGCTTAAGTATTTCAAATTTAAACTAAGCTAAAAAAAATACAATAAGCAATACTTCTTAAAATTTTTTTTAATTTTTTTTAATTTGATATGTATTTTTCTGCCCTTCTTAATGCTTTTATAGCACCTCTGTAATCATGATTTTTTAATTTTTCCTCACTTTTACGTTCCAACATTTGTACTATTTCATTTCTCTTTATTTCATCAATTTTAAGCTTATGATCAAATATAAGATCGAATTTTGAAGAGTACAAACTAGATAATTCTTCTCTATATTTTTCAATAATTTTTTCATCACAAGTTTTAGATTTCAATATCTCATTAGCTTTAATTTTGTCGTATAAAGCTCCTTTAAAATTTCCAAGTTTAAATTTCTTTTCACTTGATCGGGTTAGCTTAATAATATTTTCCAATATCAATTTACCAGAATCTTCCATTTTTTTTTACTGATGAAATTAATCCTATCAGGCTAAAGAAAAAAAGAATTCATTTTTAATAATCAAATAAATAATTAATTAGCCAATAACAAATCCTCTTTCAAGAAGTAAATCGAAAACCTCCACACTTTTCGTTTTCCCAAATTTTGGGGGCTTATGTAAATCTAATATTTCAGCAAGGCACATTATCCAAAAAGTATCTTTTTTTAAATTAAGGCTTTCGCAAATATGAGAGGGAGCAGATTTAAAACATCCAAATTCTGTTGATATATTAATATTCATCATTTGAGTTTCAAGTTCAAGACTTAAGAGTTGTATTTCTTGCTCAGAAAGGGCTGACCCAAATGAAAATGATTCAATTAAAAGTTGGTAATTCATTAAAGAATTATTTTTTTAAGAAATCCAGCGTGTTATTTTTGTACCCTCATAAATATGTCCTGAAGCTTCAACTATAGGTTTTGTTTCAGGATTCATAAAAATATCATATAAAACATTTTCTGGTCCTTGAAAAATTACAGTTGCCCTTTGAGGATTATCTAATGATTTACCAATATAAAATGTTTTAACTCCCATTTCTTTAAACATCGTTTGCTGTTCTTTTGCATTCATATGTGATTCATACTCCTCATAGGTATTACTTAGTTGAAAATCTAAAATAGTCGTTTCAATAGTCATAAGAATAATTAAACTTTTTTAATTCTAAATCTTTATCAAAAAATTAATCTAAAAAAATTAGTTTTTATTAAGCAAAGTGTTAACTAATTTTCATTTATGAGTTATAAATCAACTATAAAAAACGATTTTAATTTTGGACTCAAAAATTTCTCAGAGAGAACAGTGGACTAGTAAGCTAGGATTCATTCTCGCAGCTGCTGGTAGTGCAGTAGGTCTAGGCAACCTTTGGGGTTTTGCTTACAGAGCATCTCAGGGTGGAGGTGCGGCGTTTGTACTTTTATATATATTCATCGTTTTAATTGTATGTCTTCCGGTATTTGTTGCTGAAATGGCTCTAGGGAGAAACGCAATGTCAAGCACATTGCTTGCTCCTGTAAAGCTGGCTGGGAAGAATTGGTATCCATTAGGAATTCTTTTCTTCATAGCTCCTTTAGGAATAGCATCATATTATTCAGTGATAATGGGATGGACTGCAGATACCTTGTTCCATTCTTTATTTTTTGGATTACCAAAGAATTTAACTGAAGCAGAAACCTTCTTTGGCTCGATTAGTAGTGGCAGCAGTGTTTTGTTGGGCCACCTATTAAGTCTTGTACTTACAGCAATAATAGTTTCATCAGGTATAAAAAAAGGTATAGAAAAGGTTACTAGATATTTCATGCCAATCCTTTTCATAATTATTGTGATTCTTGCTATTTGGGCTACTTCACTTTCAGGTGCATGGGAAGGATATAAAACATTTCTACTTAAGTTTGACTTTAATGAATTGAGAAATCCTCAAACAATAAGAAACGCTTTTACACAAGCATTCTTTTCATTAAGCTTAGGGATTGGAATTATGGTTACCTACGCATCCTATTTAAATAAAAAAAGTAATCTTCCAAAACTAAGTGTAGGAGTTGCATCATTAGATACTTTGGTTGGACTAATGGCTGGATTTATAACTTTCCCAATAGTTTTAACATTCGGTTTAAGTGACGCTATTTCTGAATCCACTGTTGGTGCTTTATTTATCTCAATTCCAACTGGTTTAGGTTCATATGGTGCGGCAGGAAGAATTGTAGCTGTTGCATTTTTTGCACTAGCTTATATCGCAGCCATAACTTCATCTGTTTCATTATTGGAGGTTCCAGTTTCCTCTTTAATGGATAAATTCGGCTTTAAAAGAGAAAAATCGGTTTGGTTGATAACTCTTTTCCTATTCTTAGCAGGCATCCCTTCTGCATTAAATTTAAATATTCTTGGAACTGTTGATTCGATTTTTGGTGGCGTATTACTGATCTTTGGTGGATTCTTGGTTACTTTCTTTATGGGATGGGTAGTCCCTGGAAAATTTAATGAAGAACTTAGTGATTCAAAAGTTGGAATCAAAACGACACGTTATTTGAAATTCATGACAAGATGGATTGCTCCCCCAATTATTGGTTTTGGACTATTTATTAGTGTGTTTGATTTGCTGAAAGGCTGGGTGAGTTAAACAATATTTTACTGCAGAACCTTTTTTTAAGTAAATATTAAATTTTAACTTCTATTAAATTTCAAAAATAACGACAGAAAACATCCCTGATAAAAAAATATATAAGATATATCTAGATGATGAATTTAAAGAAATTACAACGGAATCAACAATAGATTAAAAATTTAATGTCAACCAAGTCCAATTCATTAAAAGAAAAGCTTACTGAAAATTTTTCTGAATTTTCTCAATTATCTGACTATTCTTTTATTAATTCTCTTAAAGCAGATCCTCAATCAACAAAAGATGGAAATGATCATAAGCCGCGTTCGGTATATTCAGGTCATTACGTACCAGTTGTTCCAACTGCTATTCCAGAACCAGAATATATTTCCCATAGCAAAAAACTTTTTAAAGAACTAAGGCTAAGCTCAAACCTTACTAAAGACCAGAATTTTTGTCGTTTTTTCTCAGGCGATATTTCTGTTGCTAATTATCCAATGAGTCCTGTTGGATGGGCAACAGGTTATGCATTGTCTATTTACGGGACTGAATATACCCAACAATGTCCCTTTGGCACTGGTAATGGTTATGGCGATGGCAGAGCAATTTCTGTTTTTGAAGGTTTATTCAATGGGAAAAGAATGGAAATGCAACTAAAAGGAGGAGGTCCAACTCCCTACTGTCGTGGAGCAGATGGCAGAGCTGTCTTAAGGTCTAGCGTACGAGAATTTCTTGCACAGGAATTAATGGATGCCTTAGGAATCCCTACCTCAAGATCTTTAACACTTTATGTCTCACGTTCAGAAAAAGTTAGAAGACCGTGGTATTCCAAAGGGTCCAGATATTTTGAACCCGATATCATGATTGATAATCAAGCGGCAATTGCTACGAGAGTCGCTCCATCTTTTTTACGTGTAGGCCAGATTGAACTTTTTGCAAGACGAGTTCGTAATAATGCGCATGATGAGGCACTCAATGAGCTAAAAATGATAGTTCAACATCTAATTAATAGAAATTATAAAGATGAAATTGAATATGAGATTTCAATTGAAAGTAAAGTAATAAAACTGGCTTCTTTATACAGATCAAGACTTATATCACTTATAGCAAACTGGATGAGAGTTGGTTATTGCCAGGGTAATTTCAATAGTGATAATTGTGCTGCTGGAGGTTATACCTTGGATTATGGCCCCTTTGGATTCTGTGAATTATTTGATCCAAGATTTCAACCATGGACAGGTGGAGGTGAACATTTCTCATTTTTTAACCAACCTTCTGCAGCGGCAATCAACTTTAAAACATTCTGTTCATCTCTTAGTCCGTTACTTTCAGAAAGTAAACAAGATCAAAAAAAGTTAGATCAAATCGAAAAAGACTTTTCTGAATTAATGAATAAGGAATTGATGAAAATGTGGGCAAAAAAGCTTGGTTTAGAACATTACAATGAAACTCTAATAAATGAATTTTTTAATCTCATGGTCATTTCAAAAGCAGACTATACAATATTGTTCCGTAAACTCTCTGAAATCCCTGATAACTTAGATTCTTTAAAAGACTGTTTCTATTTACCAATTAATGACGAGCTCAATAATAGGTGGGAAGTATGGCTTGAAAACTGGCAATCAGTCTTGAAGAAAGAGGGAAATATTAAAGCAAAATCGGCATCAATGAAATCCCTTAATCCAGTCTATACTTGGCGCGAATGGATGGTCGTTCCCGCATATGAAGAAGCTGAAAAGGGAAATTACAAAAAAATAAAAGAGTTACAGGATGTCTTTAGCAATCCATATGTAGAACAATCCCCAGAAATAGATCAAAAATATAATCGACTAAAGCCAAGCCAGTATTTTAACTATGGAGGTGTATCTCATTACAGTTGTTCTTCGTAAAAAGTGAATCCTAAAAATGCAGATTGAACAAATTACAGAAAAATATTATTTATTTATGGTCGTAGGCATTCCAACTACTGATACAACTCCCACATGAAGTATGGCCGTATTCTTTCCAACATTTTTCACATAGTGGCCCCCTCCATTATTACTCTCTATAAATGCATCACCCGCTTTAAAGAAATTAATTTCTTCACCCCTCACATGTTTTAATCTTCCTCTGGTGACATGAATCAACATCGGGGAAGGATGAGTATGAATTGGAGTTTTCAGACCAACTGGAATCATTACTTTTAAGAGTCTTAATTCAGGCTTACCTTCGAGATAACTAAAATTTTTACCACTAAGTCCTTTTGAACTTTGAATAATAGGTATAACTTCAATCTTTTCTTTAGCAAGAGATGTGTTTGGTAAAGCTAAAGTCCCAATAAAAAGGAAACATAATGGAATAAATTTTTTTAATTTCATTAGATATTTAAGTTTCACTAATAATAGGTAGTTTGCAAAAATAATAAACTAATTTATTTTTTAAATAACTTTTCTAATTGCTTTATTTCCTCTCTTAAATCCTTACCTCTCTTATTTAATTTATTATTTTTAACAACTATAGGGATAATCCACCAAGCTTGAAGACCTAAAAAGATAAATACAAGAATCAATAATTCAAAAGTACCAGGCTGCATTAAATAAATAACCCTTTTTTGTTAGTAACACTATTCTAAAAGTTGTTAAACATTCCTGAGAAATTCAATATTTCTAGGCTGCCTCTAGTTCAATATTAAGTTCGATTCCCTTTGAAATGATTGCTTCTCTAAATTCAATAAGTTTGGAAATTATTCTTTGCTTCTCAGGATCAGTTTTATGGATATCCTCTAGAACTTCCTGCATTGCAAGTGTTACTTTTTGTAGTTTGATTTCTAGATCTTCCCTGTAATTCATAATCCTTAAGAAATTTTCTTTTTTATTAAAAAACAAAATAATTATTAGTAAATAAGTACTTAACCTTAAAAGTATTGACAGCGAAACAAAGAGGATATATTTTATAGTACAAACGTATTATTAATCAGCCAACCGATTAAAGGTAAAGTATGGAGCCTAAGTACTCATTTGGTTGTAGCACTAGCAAACCCAACGGATGCCTATTAAATCCCCAAGGCAGCAGAATGATCTTTTTCGAAGAATGCAAAAATTCTCCTAAACCTAATTTAAAAATTCATACTCATCTTTTCTACACAAATCACCTTGGAGAGCCTGGAGGGTACAAATCCTCTGAAAAACTCAACATAGATTCAGCTTGGGAAAAGTGGCACGAACTTCACAAAAAAGGATGGACAGAAGTATCTCATAATTACGGATAAGTGATCCTGCAAAGAAATTCGCCGATCTTATATTTCAGGCTAATAATTCAACTGGCAGAAAAGAAGCTTTGTCATTAATTAAACAAGCAACAAAATTAAAAACCAAACTTGATCAATACGAAATGATGTAGTCTCTTAAAATCTACAGGATATTTAAGATGAGGTAGAAACTAGCTCTTTTTTTTTATCTTGCTATACAAATAATAAGAGATGATTTAACTTCTTCTGCTTCAATGAAATATTGTGGAATTAACTGAGCTAATTAGGGATTACGTTGCTACAGAATTATTATCAAGTATTGAACTTGACTTTCTTGAAGGAGAATTATGGGAAACTACACAACATATCGAAGCAATAAATACAGTAATCAAAGCCCCTAAAAACATATGCAAGAAATTAGGACTAGATGAAAAATCTTGTTGGCATTTATGCTGTGCAGCAGTTCTTGACTCCTTAAGACCATTAAAAAATGGACAGAATAGAGTTGATGATTTTAAAAAACTGATTATCTTAAACGAAATCAGCTACATATAAAAAAGACTCAATGATACGTTTCCTTATTGCATCAATTCTTTTTTTTATACCACTAGGAGGTTTTGCTGATGAAAAGCAAAGAGAAATTGAGAATGTAGCTCTAAATCTTGTCATTAAAAAATATGGAAAAGGCCTAGAAAATAGATTAAAAGGAACGGGAGTAACCCCCAGTTATCGAAGTTGGTATGAAAATGATTGTTTTGTAAGTATTGCAGCAGGTACATACCAAGAAGATACTTGGTCGGCAATAAAGTGGTTTAGCGTTAATGTCTGTTCTGAATCAGCTGAAATAATGGAAAGTGAATGAAGGGAATAAGACGCCTATTAGTTTTGCAGCATTTAGAAATAGAGGGGCCAGGTCTTTTTGAACTATTTGCTAAAGAAAGAAATTTAAAAATTGAAATAATTCGTTTAGATAATAAAAATGCTCTGCCACAAACAAAAAATGGTGACTTAATCTTAATTATGGGTGGACCAATGGGAGTTAAAGATATTGAAAGTGACAGATATCCATGGCTTAAGTTAGAAAGAGATTTTATAAAAAAAGAATTAGAAAATGAGAGACCTATAATCGGTGTTTGCTTAGGTGCTCAGTTGCTTGCGAGTGCTGCTGGAGGAGATGTAGAAATTCTTAAATATGGATCACCTCCAAAAGCATTGCCAGAAATTGGATGGTCTCAGATTTTTATAGACAAATCAAATAAAGACTTTAAAGCACTGTTTGAAGACCCCTTTCATGTACTACATTGGCATGGAGATAGGATTTTATTACCTTATAAAGCAGTACTAATTGCTAGTAGTGCACGTTGTAAGGAACAGTTTTTTAGGATTGGTAATTTTGCTTACGGATTACAATTCCATATAGAGATTACGGAGGGAATGATTAATAAATGGATTAAAGAAGATAAAGAGTTTGTCCTTAAAGGATTAGGCTTAAATGGTCAAGAAATTTTAAAAGAAGAGAATAAAAAATATATTGATAAAACTTTTTTAAAAAGAAAGCTTCTAATAAGTAAATTATTTGAATTATTAGATAACTAAAAAGGGAGTAATAATCCAGTAAAAAAGGGCTTGATAAAGCCCTGAAAAAAATATAAAAAGGATTTTTACTAGAAAATACCTGGAAGAATTTGACCAGTAAAATAATAAGCTCCTACAAGAGCAAACATTCCAAGCATTGCCGCTTTACCATTAAGCTTTTCAGCTTTTTCGGTCATGATTTTTTTTGCGAATTCCATAATAAAGTGAAATAGATTATGTCTAAAAACTAATTATTCAAATTCTAAAATGAAGTAGTGTTTCATACCTAATCATTTTTTTCTAAGAATTTTATTTTTAATTTATTTTTCATTAATAATATTAGAAATTTAAGAACCTAAAAGAGCTTTGCACTCCAGCATTTCTTTAGTAGCCGCAGATTTATTTGATCTCAATGAAATAATATCTGCTAAAAAATTTGCATCATCTTTTACTCCACAAAAACGTCCTGAGCCCCATGTATACAGCCAAGGCAATCCAAGAAAATACAGCCCAGGAGATTGTGTTACACCTCTTTCATGAACTGGGATACCAGCTCCGTCAAAAACTGAGACATCTACCCAACTAAAATCACTTTTATAGCCTGTACACCAAATCACTACTGCTAAGTTTTTGCATTCAAGTTGAGTACCTTTGAAATCTTCAGTTGGTTCCCAACATGGAACATATATTTCTTCTTTAGGGGCATCTATATTATTTTTTGAAATCCACTCATCAATACTATTTCTTATTCTGCAATAAACAGAATCTGCTCCATCAAGATTTTTTGAGAGATCATTTGAGAATTGAATATTATCAATAGTTAAATCTTTTAGTCGCCCATGAAGAATCATCCCTTCTTTTGCTCTCTTTCTAAGGTCTATTTCTCTTCCGTTATCTCTTCCAGTTAAATAATGATTAGTTTTATTCCTTACACTTTTAGGATCATCGTGTTCACCAATAGGCATTGAATAATAACCCATTCTGTCCAGCCAATCTACAACATCTCTTCCTCTATAACGTCTGGGAGATCTTGGAGCACTCCCAACACTTAGATGAACTTTTCTTTTTTCAAAAAAAAGATCTTCAGCTATTTGACAACCTGATTGACCACTACCAACAACTAAGACAGGTCCGTCCGGTAATGAATTTGCATTTTTATATTCTCTCGCATCAATTTGAAGGATATTAGTTGGTAATCTCTCAGAAAGAGGATGTCGGTTCGGAACATGATAAGCTCCAGTTGCTATAACAACTTGATCAGCTTCAAAATTTCCACGGTTAGTTGAAATAAAAAACTTTTCATTTTTTTTAATTAAGTGTTTTACTTCAATCCCTTCAAGAATATCAGCCTTTACAAATTCAGAATATTTTTTTAAATACTTAACTATATTTTCTTTATCCATAAACCCATTAGGATCTTTACCAGAATATTGATAATCAGGAAGTGTGCATTGCCAATTTGGGGTCACAAGGCAGAAAGAATCCCAACGTTGTTCTTTCCAAGAAAACCCAACATAATTTTTTTCTAAGATAAGAGGTTTTATTCCTTTTTTTTGTAGTGAATGAGCAATAGACAAACCTGCTTGTCCCGCACCAATGATAATGACAGAACATTTAGCAGAAATTTGATTTAAAAATTCTTCAGCCATCTTTTTATTTATTAATAATATTCTGTCATGTTTATGAGATTTAATTTGTTATCAAACTCACTAAAAATTTTTTTATCAGAAATCTTAAGTTAACTAATTTGGTGATATCGGTTACATTCTTTTTGAAAATCAAGTCAGAAAATAATCAAAGTTTTTAAAAATTTCATGCCATCCGTAACTCGTCCCGCGAATCAGCCTGGAGAATTCTTAGTTGATTATGAAGAAAAAGTATTCCCTGATGTTAAAGCCGAACCAGGTGAGAAAGCCTTACTAACGTTTCATACTGTCGCTTTTGAGGGATCTATTGGTCTTGTTAATCTTTTACAAGCTAGTCGTCTTATAAACAAGGGGTTTGAAACTTCAATTTTGCTATATGGTCCTGGAGTGACTTTAGGACTACAAAGAGGCTTTCCAAAACTTGGAGATGCAGCATTTGATGGTCATTTAAACTTTAATGCTCGCTTAGAAAAATTTATGGGCCAAGGCGGTAAAGTTTATGCCTGTCGATTTGCATTACAAGCTTTGTACGGACATGGAGAAGGAGCTCTTACTCCGGGGATAAAACCAATAAGTCCTTTAGATGTACTCGATATCGTTTTAATGCATCGCAAAGAAGGAGCATTTATTTTAGATACTTGGACTCTGTAAAACATAAAATCCAAGAAAATGACTAAAACATTTAAAGTAGCTGCCGCTCAAGTTAGACCTGTACTTTATGACTTAAATGGTTCATTGAATAAAGTTCTTTTGAAGATCCAAGAGGCAGCTACAAAAGATGTAAAATTGATAGTCTTTCCCGAAACTTTTCTTCCTTACTACCCATATTTTTCATTTGTAGAGCCGCCAGTTCTAATGGGTAAATCTCATATGAAGCTATACGAGCAAGCAGTAGAAATACCGGGTCCAGTTACAGAAATAGTTGGGAAATCAGCTAAAAAAAATAACATTCAAGTTCTTTTAGGAGTTAATGAACTTGATGGTGGAAGTTTGTACAATACTCAAATTCTTTTCAACGAAAAAGGTGAAATTGTTTTAAAAAGAAGAAAAATAACTCCTACTTTTCACGAAAGAATGATTTGGGGTCAAGGCGATGGTTCTGGCTTAGAAGTTGTAGATACTCAACTTGGCAAGATAGGATCTTTGGCTTGTTGGGAGCATTATAACCCTTTAGCTAGATTTGCTCTTATGGCTAAAGGTGAACAAATACATTGTGCTCAATTTCCTGGTTCATTGGTTGGTCCAATATTTACCGAGCAAACTGCAGTCACAATGAGACATCACGCTCTAGAGGCTGGCTGTTTTGTGATTTGCTCAACAGGATGGTTAGATCCAGAAGATTATGAAAAGATAACGTCCGAAACCAATCTTCACAAAGCATTTCAGGGAGGATGTCACACAGCAATTATCAGTCCAGAAGGTAAATATTTAGCAGGACCACTTGATGATGGAGAAGGATTAGCAATAGCAGAAATTAATTTATCACTTATTACTAAAAGGAAAAGAATGATGGATAGTGTTGGTCACTACAGTCGTCCAGATCTTCTTTCTCTAAAACTGAATACATCCCCTAACAAGGTATTTGAAATGACAGATAAGGAAAATTTCATGCCAAAAGATCTAACTGCAAAAGACTATTTAGAGGAAATAAATCATGTCTGACATAGGTAAAATTATTACTGAGTTGCAAGTTAATGGGATAAGTTCTACTCCTAAAAAGGGCAACAGGGGTAGGAAAGGAGGAGCTGGTCCATCGGACCATAGAGCTTTAACAATTGAAGGGAAAACTGTAATGGTACCGGTTTATAATCACATATCTAAAAATTCTAATTATCAACTTTCAGAGGAGCCTGACGGACAACTTATTCTCCAGAATAGTGAAGATTCAATCATCAAGGAATTATCCACCACAAAAGAACCAAATTTTTATTCTTTAAAAACAAAAGACGGTATACCTTACAAATCGATTGCTCTTCTTCATAGCAAGGATGTATTAGCCACAACTATTCTTCAAAAATGTATTCGTTTCAGAAATAGAGAAGAATCTTGCCAGTTTTGTGCAATAGAACAATCTTTGGAAAACGAACAAACCATCGTAAGAAAAACTCCAAATCAAATAGCTGAAGTTGCAGAAGCAGCTGTAAGACTTGATGGAATAAAGCAATTAGTAATGACAACAGGGACCCCTAACAGTAGCGATAGGGGAGCAAGAATAATGGCAGAAGCCGCTAAGGCTGTTAAGGCTAAAGTTAATATTCCAATCCAAGGTCAATGCGAACCGCCTGATGATCCTATTTGGTTTCAAAAAATGAAAGACTCAGGTGTAGATAGTTTAGGCATGCATTTAGAGGTTGTAGGGGAGGAGATAAGAAAAAAAATTCTTCCAGGCAAATCTGAAATTTCTCTCGAAAGATACTATAAATCTTTCGAAGAAAGCGTAGCAGTATTTGGAAGAGGAGAAGTTTCTACATATCTATTAGCCGGATTAGGTGATAGCAAAGAATCTCTAATAAATTGCAGTAAAAAATTAATATCTATTGGAGTTTATCCTTTTATAGTTCCATTTGTGCCAATAGCAGGAACTCCTCTAGAACATCATCCCTCCCCAAGTACTGATTTCATGATTGATATTTATCAATCAGTTTCACATTTACTAAATGAAGGCAACATAAAATCTGATGAAATGTCAGCTGGTTGTGCTAAATGTGGTGCCTGCTCAGCTTTATCCCTATTTGAGAGTTAAAAATTATGTTTTTTATTGACCCCTCAAGTCAGGATATAGGCAGAAGTTTTAGCTCTGCGCCTTACTATTTCACACCCTCTGTAAGATCAGGTATCGGGATTGAAGAAGAAGATTTCATGCTATCTCCAAATTCAAATTCAGAAAACTTTTCATTTCATTTGCTTGAAGAGAATTCTCCCCTTATAAAAGACTACTGGAGATTACGAAAGAGGATATTTTGCGAGGAACAAAATATTTTTGCTGAATCAGATATTGATGAAATTGATCAAGTTGCTTACCCAATAGTTTCTTTGAATTATGGATATGGTACTCAAGAGAGAGTCGTTGGAGTAGTAAGAATTTACGAAACAGGAAAAAGACAATGGTACGGTGGGAGACTAGGTGTTGATTCTACTTTCCGTAAATTCAACCAAATAGGAAAAGGATTGATCTGGAAAGCAGTAACTACAGCAAATGGATGGGGATGCGATCAATTTTTAGCCACTGTTCAGATACAAAATGTTAGGTTTTTTAGACGACTCAAATGGAATTCAATTAAACAAATTGAAATCAAAGGAATAAAACATCACTTAATGAAGGCTGACTTAAATTATTACAAGCCATCAAAATTAAGCAGACCAGGCTCATATTTAGTGAAAAAGTGATCACAAAAAATGTTAGATAAACTTATCAAAAAATTGCAAACACATAGTGGAATTGAATCTAAAAAAGACATTCAAAGTGCTGCAAAAACTTTCTCACATAGCCCGTTCAGTCAACTTGGCAAATCTGCAATGCTTGGAGATGATGCTGCAGTAATCCCTAAACAATCAGGTTTGTTATTAATGGCAAGTGAAGGAATTAGTCCAAGCTTGGTAGAAAAAGAGCCGTGGTTCGCAGGCTGGAGCAGTGTATTGGTAAACATCAGTGACATCGTTGCGATGGGAGGTAAACCTTTAGCTTTAGTTAACAGTATTTGGAGTGATAAAAATGATTTAGAAAAACATAATCAAATTCTTTCTGGCATGAGTTTTGCGTGTGAAAAATTTAATGTACCAATGGTTGGTGGTCACTCAAATCAAAAAAGTCCTTATACTGCTTTATCAGTATCAATTCTTGGACTGGTAGATGGTCCTATTCTTTCTTCAAGATTCGCAGATTCTGAAGATGAATTATGGATAATAGCAAACAAGGATGGATGCTTTTTTAAAGATTATCCCTTTTGGGATGCAGCTACGAAAGCATCTGCAACTTTACTTAGAAAACATTTTTCATTGATACCGTTTCTTGCTAAAAAAAATATCATTCATGCGGCCAAAGACATAAGCATGGGCGGTATAACAGGTACTGCAGTTATGTTTGCTGAATCTGCTGGAAAAACAATTGTAATTGATCTTGAGAAAATTCAACGCCCTAAAGGAGTTACAGAATTCGACTGGCTTACTTGTTTCCCAAGCTATGGGTTTCTTTGTGCTATCAAACCATCTAAAGCTAATTTTTTAAAGGAAGCTTTAAGAGCATATGAAGAACTAATTTGCTGTCATATCGGCAACTTTAAAAACGGGAAAAGCAGTGTTTATATCAAAAATTCAAATGGAGCAAAATTACTTTGGGAAGAAGATACCCCTCTCACTGGATTTACTCATGCAAATTAAATCAATAATGCTCCAATCAACTAAAATTTTCATATAAAACAAAGGAAACTAATTTAAAAATGCCAGAAATTAATTTTCAAATAAATTTACCTGACGGTAAAAAAGCATTTCTATATTCACCTTCTACAGTAATTTTAGAATATTTGAAACCTGGAGATTCCTTGAAAATTTCAGATTTTAAGTCTCTTGCTATTCAAGCTTTGCATAAAGCTTCTGAAAAAGTCAGAGCAAAATATGGTTTTGCGTGTACTAGAACATTAGAAGAAGAAGAAAAAATACTAAGTTGGATTTCTAATTATGATCCTGACCAACTTATTTCAATATCAATGGAATAAGCTTTTCAAAATTAGATTTACTTAAGAAAATTGAAGCCTAAATCAAGCCTTTCCTATCTAGACCTATTAATAAAACTTTTAAAAAAATATTTTTTTCTCATCTCTTAAACAGAATACTTGCCTATTTATGATGCCAAGAAAATAAAAAAAGCAATCTCAAAAAAAACAACTATTTAAAGACATATGTCACGTTTATGTGACATATATGTAGTAAATATCTTGAAAATAACTTAATTTAGGCTTAATACTTTACATTTGTTAATGCTAGTGTTACATTAATTAACAATTACATAACTTCAATGGCTAATTCAAACGTTACTACTGAATCAGGCGGCAGACAGAACATGTTTCCTACAGAGACACGTCCTTACATAGATGAGTCTGTTTCATACGACAGCTACCCACAAAATGCAGAAAAAGTTAATGGTCGTTGGGCAATGATTGGTCTTGTTGCATTAGTTGGTGCTTACGTTTCAACTGGGCAAATTATTCCTGGCATTTTTTAATGAGTCCGCTTTCAGGTTTTTTAGCCGTAATTGTATTCTTTACAGCCATCCTCGTTGCTTATTTAACCAAGCAATTTCAAAACGAAAATTTAAACTATTCATCTTCTAATCAAATGAAAAACACAAACACAAAAGTTAAAACAATCGAAAAAGAAAAAGTTGTTGCTGAAACTCTTAACGGCAGATTCGCAATGCTTGGATTAATTGCTGCTGTTGGAGCATACCTAACAACAGGTCAAATAATTCCTGGTTTCGTTTAAAACCTAATATTTAACAATTTTACAAATCTGAAAAAATGGAAAATTCAAAACCAACTTATTGGCAAAACGCCGAAAGAACCAATGGAAGAATGGCAATGATGGGCTTATTTGCATTAGTTGTAAATTATGGCTTGTTCGGCTGGATAATTCCAGGAATTTTTTAAAATGAACTTAGGCTTACTTTTTCTTAAAGTAAATACTTTGGGAGTTATAACTCTTTCAGA